>JAGVZX010000029.1 GCA_018302185.1 Candidatus Woesearchaeota archaeon | reverse complement strand
CATTATCTATGTTTTAAGGTTCTCGGGACTAAACCAGAAAACATAGATAATGCAGAAGACAGGCATAAATTTTCACAGATGCTAGATAAATTAAATATTGCGCAGCCAGAATGGAAAGAGCTTACAAGCTTAGATGAAGCAAAAAGCTTTTCCAAGAAAGTAGAATATCCTGTTCTTATCAGGCCTAGCTATGTGTTATCAGGTGCAGCGATGAATGTGGCATTTAATGACGATGAGCTTGCAGCATTCTTAGAGCAGGCAACAGAAGTCAGCAAAGAGTATCCTGTTGTCATAAGCAAATTCATCCTAAATGCAAAAGAGATTGAGATAGATGCAGTCGCTAAAAACGGAGAGATAGTAATCTATGCAATAACTGAACATGTTGAGAATGCAGGAGTGCATTCAGGGGATGCAAGCATGGTATTTCCTGCACAGACATTATATCTTGAAACAACAAAGAAAGTAAAAAGGATCGCAAAAAGTATCGCCAAGTCACTTGCTATTACAGGACCCTTTAACATACAATTTATCGCTAAAGAGAATGAAGTAAAAGTAATAGAATGCAACTTACGAGCATCAAGAAGTTTTCCGTTTGTCTCTAAAGTCTTCAGGCAGAACTTCATCGAGCTTGCTACGAAGGCAATTATTGGAGAAGAAATACCTAAAATTGATAAATCTGCGCTTGAGCTTGATTATGTCGGTGTTAAGGTTCCCCAATTCTCTTTTTCTCGCTTGAAAGGCGCAGACCCTGTATTATCTGTTGAGATGGCTTCTACAGGAGAAGTTGCTTGCCTAGGGGATGATGTTAAAGAAGCATTCTTGAAAGCGATGATAAGTGCAGGATTTGAAGTTCCTAAGCCAGGAAGCAATATCCTTGTCACGATAGGGGGAGATAAAAACAGGGCAAAATTGCTGGACGCAATCAAAAAATTAAACACTCTTGGGTATAAGATATTCTCCACTGAGCACACTTCTCTGTTTTTAAAAGAGCATGGGATAGAAAGCACAAGGCTCTATAAAATCAGTGATAAGCACACAAGCATATTCAGCAATATTCCTCTTCTGAAGAAAGCCCAGGAAGATACTGAAAACATCTTCAATTACCTGACTGAGAAAAAGTTAAGTATGGTCATCAATATTCCACATGAGACGACTAAATCTGAAGACCATTACATCATAAGAAGGCTGGCAATCGATTACAATGTGCCTTTGGTGACTAACATCCAGGTAGCTGAACTGCTTATTGAAGCTCTTGCTGCATATAAGCTAGATGATCTCGAAGTGAAGAGCTGGGATGAGTACGGGTAATAAAAACAATCCGATTTAACTTAATTTACCTCGCTTCTTGAAGATAAATTTAAATAGTTCTATCGTAGATATAACTATATGGTAATTTACTTAACCTCTCTTTTTGACGAGTGTCTAGAAAAACTTAGAAAAATTGATCTTGGGCAGATAATACCTGATGAGGCATCTGATGATGCAAAGAAGTTTAATCCACAATCTATTTTAGACCAATTAGATATTGTAGATCATGAGTTAAAACTACTAGAAGAGGAATTAACAAGGATTTCTGATATTTACAGATATCTCTTAGAAAAAAGACTAACCCCTTTTTCTAAGGTACCTCCAACTAGCATTTCAATAAAACTAATCAATTCGATAATTCAAGATACCTTATCTAAGATAGATGGAGCTTTTGGTGAAAGACCTAAGGCATTTCAAGGCAATCAAATCAAAAAAATATACACAAACGAACGAGAAGCAATCGGTCTTGTCAGACAAAAGTTAGCAGAGCTCCAAGACACAGTCAATAATACTAAAAATGAATATGGTGCAATAAGAACCGCTAATCCTGACAATAAACTTATAGGAGTTGCCCCTTCATGGGCATTAGGGCATTTTAAAAATCTTATAGTTACGTTACTAAGTGAATCAGAAAAAGATACTTATACAAATCCTGCTCAAAATACTTTATTGAAAAATATAATCAACTCGTTTGGTGAATTTATCACATATTCAAAAGCGTTAAGACGTGTCTTATCTTCAACTGAAAATGGTGATTTTGCTCCTTTGATCCTAGCTGTCTGTAAGGCAGATAAGAAATTTGAAGCAAGGCTTAAGGAAAAAGGCAAAGGAGATGTAACAAAAGGATTTGATATCCATGACCTAAAATTTGCATTAATTTATGTGCTTAAAATATACTTAGCAAAAATCGCAAGATCGATACTCTCTATTAAAAATTATTCAAACTCACTTTCAGGGATTAACCACCGTCTAAAATCAGATATAAGTGAGATGTTCAAGATAATCAAAAATGTGCATTGCAGAGCAAATGCTGTCTGTTTGAAACATCAAATACAAGACCAAGCAAAAACAGATAAGATTATCTATTACATACCAGAACCTTATCTGGGAAGTAATCCAGAGTTAATCAATTCAATAGGTAATGATAAAGCAGAATTCTTACGGAAAACATTTGAGATGCCGATAGTCTCTTTATTGTCTGAATCACAAGGGCTCTTTAAATTTAGGCAGCTAGTCCATAACCAATTCTTTAACATGATAAAATCAAGAGATCCACAAATACCTGATCAAAATGCAAGGATGTTTACAGATGATAAATATTCTAGGTTGGATTCACTTACCCACTGGAACTTTATTGCTTATATCCTGTTCCTTACAGACGTACGTAATATAGAGGTTTGGAAAAAGCCTACCAGAAGAGATGCAATATTTGATGCATCAAGGTGCATATTTAGGACATACAGTGTAGATTATAGGGATATATATTCAGGAATCTTTTATATCAAAGATTCACATATGGAAGATTATACCTGGAAAACTAAGATTGTTCCTATCATAAAAATTGTGAGAACGGCTGCATAATCATAATCTTATATAAACATCAGCTTTAGGAAAATATTTAGGGCTTTTTTCTGAAACACCTACTCTTGTTGATTGGCTTCTAGTTGCTTCTCTTTGACGCCTATCTGCAAGATGTGTTTCAAATGCAGCAGTTGCTTCCATAAAATCTTCTCTTCTAACATCCTGCCTATACTCTTTTGCTCCCTCAATTGGCTGCCTGTATCTAAAGTTCATCATACTACCGTCAGGGGTTGAGCACATTACCTTAGATAATTCTACTCTTATTATGCCTTCCTCTTCTTCTTTAGCATCTATTATAGTCCCTTCAATTGTGATAGGTGTTTTACCAATATAAATGAATGTTTTAGAACCATCGTAAAATAGGGCGGATTGGCAAGTTCGTTGACCATTAGTTTCATGTAGTATAACATGGTCTAATGTTTTACGTTGTGCAGTTACATCTTTTACTTCTAATACCCATCTTACTTTTTGTTGTATTACTAGCTGACCAATATCCATAAATTCACCTAAAAAATTTGATCTTAAACTAGTTACCTAATCCCCCTATGGTATTAGGGATACTAAAGCCTTTTTAAATGTTGTGTTTTTTTACTTCTATTTAGTGGTTATATCCCTGATTAAGCTGAATTCTGTTCATGCCAATAAACTACCAATAAATCTCAAACTTTTTAAAACATGCAATAATAACTTCGCTAGGGGTATAGGGGGTTAATTTGTCAAAAGGAGATCGTTTAGTTGTGTTAGGTGTATTTTTAGCTATCTTGTTATCCAGCTTGAGCTATGCTTCTATCTTAATCAACGAAATAATGTATAATCCAACTGGAACAGACAGCAAGCATGAATGGATCGAGATATATAATAATGAGAGCAATGGTCAAAATAATAACCAAGGGTTTGCAATAAACCTATCTGGCTATAAACTCTTTGAAAACAACATAAAGCATTCACTTACCTTAGTTAATGGCAGCTTTTCAGTTTCAGATTTTGCTGTAATTGCAGATGATGCAGCAACTTTCCTGAAAGATTATCCTGATTTTAACGGCACATTATTAGACAGCGTATTTTCTTTGTCAAATACTGAAGAGACAATTGCTATACTAGACGATACTAATGTTGTTGTTGATAACATGACTTACAACGACAGCTTGGGCGCAGATAATAATGGCAGGACACTAACAAGACTCAATAATTCAAATTTGTTTATTGAAGGGGTAGTTACCAAAGGCACTCCTGGAAAGCAGAATATAGGCATACAGGAGACAATAACACAAGATCTTGCCTTAGAAGCATACATTGCAGATAATATCAATCTCAATATTGAGCAGACAAAGCTGTTTAGGGTTGTAAATAAGAATCCTAATGCTGGTAAAGTAAACAATATTACTGTCAAATATAATCTCTCATTATCTGGGACAGGGCAGATAACTAAAGAAGATGTCTTTATCAAGGATGAGATCTCAAGATATTCATCAAGCAACACCGGTAATTTTATTCCAACTTCAACAGGCACATATTTGCTTTGTGGCTATATTCTAAACTCAAGCATCGCTGACAATAATCCAGCAAATGATTTTGCATGCAAAAATTTCACTGTAATTGATACTTCCAACATCGCATGTAATGTCTCAATCAATATTTCAGCAGAAAAGATTCTTTACCAAAATGATGAAAAGATAAAATATGATCTAATCCTAAGCGATGAGAGTTATCCATTTACTATCAATTATGGTGTATTTGACCTTCTGGGAGATGAGATAAAAAAACTTCAAAATACCACCAATACAAACACGAAGACATTTACTCCTGATATAGATGAGATAGATAGGATTTTGTTGATCAAAGCAGAACTTGTCTCATTAGCGTGTTCTGATAATGAGGTTTCTGATAATAGAGCAGAGATAATGCTCTTGGTAAATGGCACAGTAATAACAGCAGCAAAAGCAAAGAAAAAAGGTTCAGGAAACGAATCAAACATAACTATCGTTGATGTTTCTCCAGATAAGATCAAGTTTGGGCAATTGGTCAAAGTGAAACTTAATATCTACAAAGGTGATACTGCAAAAACTGCAGTCTCTGCATATATTATTGATAATAAAGACAAAACTAAGATCAGCAGAACGGCTTCTTCAATGAATCTGCATGAAAAACAGGCATTTTACGAGATGACAGTCCCAATCTTGCTAAAAGACAATTGCGACGATGATTTTGAAGACGGAAGCTACAAGCTTGTTATAGAAGGGTTAGGCATAATCACTAAAAAGGACATCAATATTGCAGGCATAACGGGCAATGTCTGCGATAATTCAGTCACTAAGCTAAAATTGGATGAAAACGGCAATTTAGATGATGCAGATGAGGATAGTGACGAAAGCAGCATCCTTTCAACTTCATCACGCAAAAAAATTGAATATAAAATTACAGATTTTCCTAAGGTTGCAGCTGCAGGAGACAAGATAATCTCTAAAGTTAAAGTCATAAATAACGACAATATTGCACATGATTTTTCTGTTTATAGTTACGTTGCTTTAGGAAGAAAATCTGTCTCTGGCAAAATTAAAGCTAATATGAAAAATATAACTCTCAATGCCCGTGAATCAAAAGAGCTTGAGATGGTCAATCTGATCAATAAGGATATTGCAGCAGTAGAGTATAAGATAAGAGTCAATTTCAAAAAGGATAATGTGAAAACTCTTAATTCACTTATTGAGACTTTAGTTATAACCGAGAAAATAGATGATGATGCTTTAAATGATATTGAAGAAGATGATCCTGAAGATGTAGCAGAGGAGAGTGAATATGAACTTTTATCTAAAGAAGGAGCTCAGGCTCAGCTGATTGCAGATAGCAAGAAAAAGAGTTTAGAGGCAAAGTCCTCAAAGACAATAGTTAGTGAGGAAATAGATGATGCAGATGAGATTGCCTTAATCGATGAAGATTCGATTGATGAATACATCTCAACCTCAGAAAGGGCAAAAAGGTTATTGCCGACATTAGTTATTATAGTACTAATTCTGATAGAGGTAGCAGTTATAATCAAAAAAGATTGACTAGAAAAAATTGATAAATAAAACAAATCAATGGAATCAATCTCTAAAACCAATACTTTTTTATATCATCTGCCTTTAATATTTTTATTAACTATTAAACCTTTAATTGAAAAATGGAAACAAAACTAGGCAATCAAAGCAATGATGATACTGCAATCTGGATAGAGAAATACAGGCCGCAGAGCTTTAGCGATATACGAGGCCAGAAAGATATAGTAAAACGTGTTAAAGCTTTTATTGAAGCAAAAAACATGCCGCATCTTCTTTTTACTGGACCTGCAGGCACAGGCAAAACTTCACTTTCGCTTGTAGTTGCCAGAAAACTGTTTGGCAGCAACTGGAGATCTAATTTTCTTGAGCTGAATGCAAGCGATGAAAGAGGCATAGATGTTGTACGTGTCAAAGTAAAGGATTTTGCAAGGACAAGAGCATTAGGTGATGTGCCGTTCAAGATCATATATCTGGATGAATGCGATGCCTTAACAAAAGAAGCTCAGCAGGCATTAAGAAGAACGATGGAGAATTACACCAAGACATGCAGATTCATCTTAAGCGCAAACTATTCTAGCAAGATAATTGACCCTATACAATCAAGATGCGCAATGTTCAAGTTCAAGCCATTGGACCAAAAAGACATTATTAGCATAATTGAAAAAATTTCAACAGATGAAGGTCTTAAGATAGATGAGTCAGCAAAGAAAGCTTTAATTGAAGCATGCGGAGGAGACTGTAGAAGATTAGAAAACATTCTACAGAGCTGCGCAGCACTAGGGGAAGCGATAACAGAGGAACTTGTATTTTCATTAGCTTCAATGGCAAAGCCAAAAGAGGTTGCGGAATTCCTTAATCTTGCTGTAGAAAATAAGTTTATAGAAGCAAAAAATAAGATGCTCGAGACAATGCTTAACTACGGGTTGTCTGGGTTAGATATTATAAGGCAGATAGAAAGGGAAATCTGGCAGTTAAACATTGAGAGCAGGAAAAAGGTCGCTTTAATCGATAAATGCGCAGAGATAGAGTTTAGGATGGTCGAAGGGGCAGATGAGTTTTTGCAGTTGGAAGCATTATTAGCGCAGTTTACGGTTGTTTCTAGATAATTAATTTAGTTAGGTTAATTTGAATGTGAATAAATCTATCCCCATTAGTAAAATAATAAAAAAGAAATAAACAAACAATAAAAGGAAAAATAAAAAATAATTGAATTAACTCTTCTTATTCAACATGCTTGACCAGCAAGTCAGTATTAACAAACTGCTTAAAATCATATGTTAATTCAATGTTAACTTGTTTTTTAAAGTCAGATTTCTCAGTAGTACCAAAATCTATAGTACAATAGACTGCTCTTTCTTCAGAACCTGAAGTTTCTCCAAATAATTTAACATAACCTTCTGTTTTTGGTAATCCAATATCTACTTTAACATATATCTTATCTTTTTTACTAGGTTCTGAATTACATTTTGATTTTTTCTCTGAAACCCTATTATCACTGTTTCCAGCATTTTTTATGTTAAAACTAAATGATACTTTATTTGTACCTGTTACACTTTGAGCGAAATTAGTTACATGCACAGGGGAACCTGAATTTTCTACAGGGACATTAGTGTCAGTAGGCTCACATAATGGTGTTTCTCCAGTCTTTCTTGTTTTGCCTGTTAAATCAGCTAATATGCATAACTGGGCAGTTGCTTTTGTGCCATATGTATAACACATATTCGCTCTTAATGGGAATGAGTAACTTCCTGTAATGTTCTTATTATATTTAAGATCTTTAAAATCATAATAGAATATAGAACCAGCAATAGTATTTCCTTGTGAATCTAATTTTGCACCTGTTAAAGATTCAGTTGCGTTTTTATTAAGTGCTATTCTTGTAGTGTCAAATTCTTCAGGTTGTATCCCTACAATTTCCACATTAGATTCAACATCATTAACATCCCATTCACCTTTATTTTCAACTTTTAAGGTTATATCAAAAGGTTCATTACTATTATCTAAAGTTTCAGCAGGAGGGGTGCCTGTTAAAAACACGCCTTCTAACCCAATATCTCCGCCGATAAATGCTTTTCCTTGGGCGCCTGCAGTAGTTTTTCCGCCTGGCTGTCCTGAAGAGCCTCCTTCACAGCTTGCTAGTATAAGTGTCACAATAAGTAATATTGTTAGAAAGATTGTTTTGTTTTTCATCATATTCCTCCTCTTTTGGCAATTATCAAATGGATATTTGTTATATAATCCCTATTGTAAAATGTTTTAATTTATAAATTTTGCTTAATTTCACGCTTAAACTAGCTTATATCAGCATATTTACAGGTTACTTCTCTAAATTATCATTTAGCTACGCCTGTATTAATGATCCTTACGTCAGTGTAGATTGATTCAGTATATCCATAATTAAGCTCTATCTGCAATGGTGTGCTATATGCAAGCCCATTTTCTTTAGCAATAGGGAATTCGCATGTTATGATCGCTCTTCCATCGCCTAATTTTACAGTAGGTTTTCCCTGTTTGCCTAGATCAGGGCTGCATTTGGTAGGCGGGATACCAGATAAAGTTATGG
>JAGVZX010000052.1 GCA_018302185.1 Candidatus Woesearchaeota archaeon | reverse complement strand
AAGAATACACAACATACGGCTTTATCCCAGAAGATAAATTAAATGCAGTTGTTTGCGAGTTGACAGCTGCTTGCTGAGGTGAGATGAATGAGAAATAATATGAGATACATCTTGACAACATTCTTGATCATTTTTATGATATTTTTATCTAGCTGCGCTGCAAAAAAACAAGAGCAACAAGGTCCACAGCCACTTGACTTAAAATCATTGACGCCAGAGCAGGCAGTTAAAGAATATTACAAAGCATGGGGAACCTATAATTTCAATACACAATATGCTTTGATTGACGATAATTTCAAGCAAATAGAGCCAAGCGCAAAAGATTTACAAACATTTTCAAACTATATGCTTGCATATTTCGGAGAAGGCAAAACAATAGAGGTTATAGAAGTCAGCCAGACATATTTTGATGGAAAAGAAGCGAAAGTTGGTTATAGGATAAAACTAGTAAAGAAAGACAATATAGAAAATATACAGTCTGGAATACAGCAATTAAAGCTTACAGAGTCTGGCTGGAAATTAAGAGCACCTTACGGAGATAAGGTCAAGGTTGAATAAGCTCATAATTTAGAACAATATTATCTTAAATTTTTTCTAAGAGTGATTATTTCCTATTATTTTTCTTATCATCTCTTACCTGACTACCGATAACAATAGCTGCGCTTATCAAAGCAAGATTCTTGACTATATATTGGCCTTCTAATGTTAATACATACCAATGATTGCCATAAACTATATCTGGCAATAATATCATTGGCAAGAAAGTTCCTCCCATCTGGAGCGCCATCAGAAGTATACCTAATCTAATAAATGGCTTATATAATAAGCATATACCTATCAACACTTCCCACCAGCCTAACAAAGGGATAAACCAGCTTGGATTAAACCAATACACTGTTTTTGTCACAAGCTCATTTGCTGCGCTTACTCCGATAGGCTTTAATATCCCTACCCAGATAAAGATAATGGCAAGAGAGATTCTGCATATCAGAACACCATATCTCTTCATCCATGAAGTTATAGCAATATCTAGCTTGTTAAGAAGCTTGTTGCTGTAGAATAATCTGTCAACCTTTTCCTGGATCAGTTTCATTTTTTGATGAATTAATCCTGATCAATCAGCAAAACTCGCACTGGTGCTTCATTGATTTCTTTGATTTCTTAGAACTCTTTCCTGCTTTCTTTGTCTTTTTCTTTTTTGCTGCCATTTTTTCCTCCTTTAATTGTCTGATTCGATATATAATTTAGGATACGATAACATCTAAGCAACAGAATGATTTTCTATTATTTAAAAGCTTCGGTTTGAGAAAATATTTTTAAGAGAACATATCAAGGCCAAGAAAATTGCTTTAATAGAATTTTGCAAGCATAGCTTTTTTCTCAACATCTGTAAGCCCAAATGCAGCTCTTATAGCATTTCTGTTAAGTTCAAGCATTGCATCTCTGCCGTATAATTCCTCTGCAACATAAAGATTATGAGCTAATGTTCCCTTTGGCCACATTGCTGGATCATCTGAATTCACAGTCACTAGTACGCCTGCTTTAAGCAACTGATCAAGATGCAGATCTGATGGTGTATCTATAAATCCAAGGTACAGATTGCTTATTGGGTTTGCTTCAACTCTTATTCCCCTATCTTTTACCATCTGCAGTACATCTGTCTCGCCATTCATATAATATCTCTGCGATAACGGAATGCCATGCCCAATTCCATCTGCCCTTAAGAACTGGATTGCAGAATAGATATTTCTCATATTTTCATGAGAAGTTTTCATCATCTCTCCTGCATGTACAGTTCTTTTTAAGCCTGTACCAAATGTCTCCTGAAATGCCCTTGCATGCCTTTCAGGCGGAAATGTAGGTTCATAGCATGCTAGATCCAGCGCAACAACACCCATGCCTTGGTACTCAAGCGCTGCTTTTGCAACCTGCACACCAACATCTTCTTTAGCTTCTCTGCCTATACATACGATGAGCTTGACTAGAATATCTTTGCCGTTTTGTCTTGCTTCATCCATTCCCTGTTGGAGCCCTTGGAGAGTATATTTGACAACATCAGGCATAGAAAGTCCCCCAAATATGCTGTACTGAGGTGCAAATCTTGTCTCTGCATACACAATATTCTGTTCTGCAAGATCCAACACATGAGTTTTAGCTATATTTCTCAGGTTTTCAGGTGTCTGCATATGTTCTGTTACAACACCAAACCTGTCAGGAATAGAATATTTGGTCCAGTTTGCCCAGTATCTCTTAAGCTCTTCAGGAGAACTTACAATCCTATCTTGATAACTGGAATAAACAATTAGATTTCCGTCTCTGTCCTTCTCCGGCAAAAGGATTGGTTTGCTAAGCTTCTGCCACCATGAGAATACGATTTCTGCAGGGATGCTACCGTCCAGATGCACATGCAGCTCTGCCTTTGGCATTTCCTGTAACTGAGCCAGTCTTTCCAGATTTGATACTGTAATAGTTGCCCCTTCTGCCATTCTCCAGAGAAATTAAAATGTATTTTAAAATTTATTGCACAAAATTGAGAGAATTGCCTAATCTAATAGATTTATGACAAATATAGATAATTAAGCATCATGATATTTTATCCTTCCTCACAATCTCTCCAGGCAATGTAGAAGTGCCTGGCCACAATTTTCTCCCAGGATATAAAGTTGTATGGATGCCTGTATGCACATTATCGCCGATAATGACACCAAATTTTCTCCTGCCTGAATCTACAAGCTCATCCTTCACAATTGATTTAATGTTTGCATTATCATGCCTTAAATTTGCAGTTATTGTGCCTGCACCAAGATTTACATTCTCCCCTATGACAGAATCACCTATATAGCTCAGATGAGGAACCTTAGAATTATCACCAATGATAGAATTTTTTATCTCAACTGCCTGCCCTATATGGCAATTATTTCCGATTGAAGTGCTGCCACGCAGATAGCAATTTGGCCCTATCTTGCAGTTCTCTCCTATAACAACATTGCCTTCTATATATGTCCCAGATAATAATTTTGTTCCTTTGCCAAGAATAACATTGCCTTTAATTGACTTCGTTTTATTTATCTTATTTACAAAGAATTCATTTGCTTCTAGCAGATCCCAAGGATAACCTATGGAAAACCAGTAATCTGAAACAGTTTCAACATTTACACCTTCATCCTTGATTAGAAAGTTAACAAAATCAATTATTTCAAATTCGCCTCGAGAAGATTTTTTTAGCTTATAGTCAAATATCTTCTTGTCAAAGACATACAAGCCTGTATTTGCAATATTTCCAATAAATGCCTTAGGCTTTTCAACAATTTCATTAACAAGATTTTTATCGCCATTTTTGTGAGAGACGATAATTCCAAACCTGCTTGGCTCTTTTACTTTTGCGCCAAGAACTGCATATTTGTGCTTAACAGCGTTAGCAATATCTTTGCCAGAAAACAGATCATCGCCATTCATCACGATAAAACGGTCATGCAAAGCATCTTTGACCTGCATTAACGCATGCCCTGTCCCAAGCTGCTCTTTCTGCTCAAAATAACGCAGCTTTATCTTATTCTTTATTTTAGAATTTTCCGCATGTTTACCAAAATCATTTCTTTTATACTCATTCTGATATTTATTTACAATTACATCAATTATCTGCTCTTTTTGATACCCTATAATAATTATAACTTCATTTATATCTTTTACAAGAGCAAGCTGCTCAAGATTATGCTCGAGAATAGTCTTGTTTGCAATCTTCAGAAGAGGCTTTGGCTTAGTTGCTGTCAAAGGATATGTTCTTGTTGATTTTCCTGCTGCGAGAATGATTGCTTGCATTTTTATACACCGACTATTAAATATTTCCTAAACACCATAAACCACCTAAACACCAATCTCCTTCTTTATCTCATTCGCGATCTTATCAGCTAATTTCTCAATCTGCTTCTGCTGCTTTCCTTCGATCATCACTCTTGCCAGATTCTCTGTGCCTGAATACCTTACAAGCACTCTGCCATTTTTGCCTAATTCCTTTTCCGCGTCCTTAATCGAGCTTTTGACTTTATTCATCTTGTCGAAATCCTTTTTCTCACAGACTTTAACATTCACAAGTACTTGTGGATATGATTTCATGCATGCTGCAAGCTCAGAAAGTTTTTTGTTCTGCTGCATCATTATTCGCAAAATCTGCAGCGCAGTGATAATACCATCTCCAGTAGTACTGTAATCTGAGAAAATTATATGCCCAGACTGCTCCCCGCCGAGAGAATATCCTTCTTTCTGCAGCACATCCATCACATACCTGTCTCCTACCTGTGTCTTGACAACCTTAATGCCGAATTTAGCAAGCGCTTCTTCAAAACCAAGATTTGCCATCACTGTGCTGACAACAGTATCTTTTACAAGCCTATTTTTCTTCTTCAGATCTATCGCGCCTATTGCAATAATATGATCCCCGTCAACTTCATTTCCTTTTTCATCGACAAAAATAACCCTGTCTGCATCTCCATCTAATGCAATGCCAACATCAGCTTTCTGCTTTTTCACTTCTGCAGCAACAACTTCATGATGCATTGCGCCACAGTTCAGATTAATATTCAAACCATCTGGCAATGCATTTAACACAATTACTTCTGCACCAAGCTCTGAGAAAATAACCTGTGCAACCTGATATGCTGCCCCATTTGCGCAATCCACTACAATCTTCAAGCCTTTTAACGAGAGGCTCTTTATCGTGCTTTTTGCATACTCTATATACCTTCCGCGCGCATCATTTATCCTAAATGCCTTACCTATCAGATCACCTTGTATATGGTCGCTTGCTATATGCTCGCTTAACAATAATTTTTCCATCTCCTGCTCAACAGAATCTGGAAGCTTAAATCCGTCTTTTGCAAATAATTTTATCCCATTGTCTGTTGCAGGATTATGTGAAGCTGAGATCATGATGCCAGCATCTGCATTTAGGCTCTTAGTCAGCTGCGCAATCGCTGGAGTAGGCATTGGCCCAACTAAATAAACATCAACACCCATGCTACATAAGCCTGCTGTCAAGGCTGTCTCAAAGATATAACCACTAAGGCGAGTATCTTTTCCAATTACCACTTTATGCCTTTCCTTTTTATTCTGGTCTCTGAATACAATTGCTGCTGCCTTTCCCACACGCAGAGCCATCTCTGGGGTCATAGGATAGACATTTGCCTTTCCACGGATTCCGTCTGTGCCAAATATTCTTTTCATGCTAGTTCAACTCGTTTTTCATTTTATCGTACTGTTACACTTTTTGCTAAATTTTTCGGAAAATCCGGATCAAAACCGCGTGCCAATGCCAAATGATAAGCCAATATCTGTATGGGTAAAATCATCAATATAGGATCTGCATCACTTGCTGCAGGCACTTGAATAAAATAGTCAAATACTTCATTAGGTTCATTTCCTATTCCAATAATAAATCCTCCTCTTGCTTTAACTTCCATCGCATTACTTAAAATCATTTTCTCTGTTGATTTTGTTACTATCGCTATGCAAGGCACTCCTTTCTCTATAAGCGCGATCGTGCCATGCTTTAATTCTGCGCCTGCAAAACCTTCAGCATGGATATAGCTGACTTCTTTGATCTTCAGTGCACCTTCTAATGCGCTTGGATACGCAAGATCTCTGCCGATTAAAAAGAAATCATGCTGCTTATGAAGCTTTTCAGCTAACGGCTTTAATTTTTCAAGGGAATCATCTATGACTTTATCAACATGCTTACACGCTTCTAAAATAATTTTCTTTCCATCTTCTAATCTTCCTGCGCTGCTATACGCAAACAACAACAATAATGCAAGCTGGCTCGTATAGCTCTTTGTTGATAAGACGCAGATCTCTGGCCCAGAGTTCATCATCACGCTAGTATCACATAATCTAGTTAGAGTGCTTCCCATCACATTCACGATTGCAATTGTTTTGCACCCATGGGCTTTTGCTGTCTTGACTGCATCCAACAGGTCAGCTGTCTCTCCTGATTGGGAGACTGCAACCACAAGAGTCTCTTTTTTCAAAAAGTTCTCATGATTCCTGAATTCGCTAGCAAGAACAACATTGACATGTCTTTTAGCAACATGAGCAAAGATATAGCTTGCAGAAACACATGCATGATAGCTTGTGCCACATCCTACAAAAAAAACACCATGTGCATTTTTGATTGCAGCAGTTACTTTTGCAATGAGTTCATGATCCTGCTCAATCGCAGTTCTTATCGTATATTTCTGCTCTGTAATCTCTTTCAGCATGAAATGAGAATATTTACCTTTTTTTGCTTGGTCAACTGACCAATCTATTCTCTTAATTTCTTTTTTTGAGATAATATTTGTCAAATCATTCAATCTAAAAATTTCATAAGGATTATTAGAATTGCTATAGACTATAGCTAATTCATCATCATCAAGATAGATTACATCCCTGCAATACTCAAGAAAAGCAGGCACATCACTTGCTGCAAAATATTCATTTTCTTTTTTATTTATGCCAAGAACCAAAGGACTTCCTCTTCTTGCAGCAATCATCCAATCTTCCTCTTGGCTTATTACAACTACTGCAAAACTTCCTTCAATTCTAGCCAATGATTTTTGGACTGCATCTTTAAGACCATTCCTTTCTTTTATAATATAATACTCTATCAGATTAGGGATAACTTCAGTATCTGTCTGAGATTTAAATTCAAAGCCTTCTTTCTTAAGAAATTCCTTTAACTCCTGATAATTCTCAACTATCCCATTATGCACAACTGCAATTTTACCGTCATTGCTTAAGTGCGGATGAGCATTGAGCTTAGTCACTCCGCCATGCGTCGCCCATCTCGAATGAGCAGCACCAATATTGCCGTTTAACTGCTCAAAATGTTCTGTTTTATCCACTTCATCGATCTTGCCTACATTCTTCCTTACATGCAAGCTTTTATCATCCTTAGTGACCATCCCCACACTGTCATACCCTCTATATTCAAGGTTCTTGATACATCTAAGCAAAACTTCGCTTGCCTTTCTCTTTCCTTTATACCCTACAATGCCGCACATAAAGATCACTTTACTCTCTATATTTGCTATAACTAACCATAATCCGCCCATCTTATATATAAATGTTATTAAAAATTTTATAATACCAGTACAAAACTTTTTATAGTAGTAGTGGTTTTATTGTATTTTAGTGTAATTAACAATAAAAGATGGCAAAAAACACAAAGAAAGAAAGAGATACGAAAAGAGAATGGCTCTCAATTGAGCTTGTTATCGCTATGAGCATAATACTGGGATTTTTGCTCCCGTATTTGAGCGCTTACATCTACCAATATATCATTTATCTTATATTGATAATGATGTTCCTTACATTCTTAGCTGTTGATTTAAAAGAGACTTTCTCAGTTAAGGTATTAGTCCTTTGGTTTATCTCAAATATCTTGATTCTGCCGTTTATAGGCTATATATTTTCATTATTTGTCATAAAAGAAGAGTTCAGGTTAGGAATATTGCTGATTACTTTAGCCCCAGCAGCTATAATGAACTCATTTTACGTCTCATT
Organism: Candidatus Woesearchaeota archaeon; assembly: GCA_018302185.1. GTDB lineage: Archaea > Nanobdellota > Nanobdellia > Woesearchaeales > UBA10200 > UBA10200. Next base: position 7,192 of record JAGVZX010000052.1, on the reverse strand, counting down.
AGTAGGCGGAAATAAGCTCCAAGCTGCTGCTATATCTGTATTATCAAACTTACTGGCAATCATAGTTATACCTTTATTATTATTTGTTTATACTGGAAGATATATTACCATAAATTACCTAAGTTTAATCCTTAGCCTAATATATGTAATCTTAATTCCTTTCATTATTTCGATAGTATTTAGAAGATTAAGCTTCCTAAGTTTTGCAGCAAAAGCAGTATCAGATAAGACTGCTATGATTACCAAGATTCTTTTGTTTGTATTATTATATGCAATGATAGGAGTTAATTCAGCTTCGCTATTAAAGACAGATATAGTGTCAGTTATAGCCATATCATCATTGCTTACGGCATTATCATTTGTTGCAGGATATTTCTCAGGGATATTTTCAAAATTGAATAGGCAAGAAAAAAATACATTGATGATATCTACAGGAATAAGGAATAATGCATTGATGATAGGGATTATTAGTTCATCATTTGCGCCATTAGTTGCATTGCCGATAATAGTGAATATAATCACACATCAAGTGATTAATGTGATACTTATAAGATTGCATAAAAAGAACATCATATAAAAGATAAAAAATTATTAAAAAAAGAATAAAAGAATTAACATGTTCATCGCAGAAAAACAAAAAGAAAGCTTGCTCACATTGCCAGCAAAAGAACTGAGAGTGAAAGATTTCAGGTCTGCAAGCTCTCCATTAGCAGAAAAAATATTGCATCAGCTTTCAATCAAAGAGAGCTATCCAAAAGAGTTAGCAAGAACATTGAAAGTCAACGAACAGAAGATATATTACCACATCAGAAACCTGCAGAAGAACGGCATAATAAAGCAAGTAAAAAGCGAAGCAATGCAAGGCGGAGTTGCAAACTATTACACATTGACAGAGCCAGCATTCATAGTAAAATTCTCTGAGCTGAAAGAAACGCAGAAGATTGCTAGCTTAAAGCCAGAATACACCAATTTCCTAGAGCCCTTTATTATAGATGGAAAACTAGATGCGCAGATTATTGTAGGCTCTCCAGAGCCGCACGGCATTGAGAAAGCAAGAAGCAAGGATGCATTATATGCTATTGAGCTTGCATTATTGCTTGGTACTTTTCTTAACCATATTCCGATAAACACGATAAAGCTTGACACAGAAACACATTCTGAGCATCTGAAGAACAACTTAATTATAATCGGCGGTCCTGTTGTCAACAAGATAACTGAAAAGATAAATGACTTTCTGCCGATTAGATTCAACAAGACCCATGCATGGAACATTGAAAGCAGCTTGACACATGAGCTTTATGCTGCAGATGAGATAGGCATCATTGTCAAGATAAAGAATCCTTTTGCAAAAGATAAGAGCATTCTTCTAATCGCAGGCAAGCGCCATGCAGGAACAAAAGCTGCTATCATCGCACTCTCAAAGCATCTAAAAGAAGTAGCTGCAGGTAACATTAGAGACAATAAGATCTTAGCAAAAGTAGTTGAAGGCATTGATAAAGACGCAGACGGCATAATAGATGAGGTTGAGATAAAGGAATGAAATGAGAAATATAATAAAACTTGCACCGTTGGTGCAAGAAATAGGTGATACAAAATGACCAAAAAAATAACAGTTGGAAAGGACTATCTTACCTGCTTACAGGAGATAAAAGAGAGAATCAGAAAATCGCAATATGAAGCGCTAAAAGCAGTCAATAAAGAGCTAATCGCTCTCTATTGGGACATTGGTAGAATTATCATTGAAAAACAAACCGAATATAGCTGGGGGAAGTCCATCGTGGAGACGCTTGCAAAAGATCTTCAAAAAGAATTTCCAGGGGTTCAAGGGTTTTCCTCATGGAATTTATGGAGAATGAGGAATTTTTATGTCCAATACTCGCAAAATACAAAACTTGCACCATTGGTGCAAGAAATTAGCTGGGTAAAGAACATTATAATTATGGAAAAGTGTAAGGACGACTTAGAACGAGAATTCTATATGAAAATGACGAAAAAATTTGGCTGGACCAAAGATGTCCTCTTAAACCAGATTGAGAATAAAGCATTTGAGAAATTCGCCATAAATCAAACCAATTTTGACAAAACTATTCCAGTAAAATACAAAAACCAAGCCAAACTGGCGGTGAAAGACGAATATACATTTGACTTTTTGGAATTGGGTGATGAGTATTCTGAGCGTGAATTAGAACACGCTTTAATGGATAAAATCAGGAAATTCTTGATTGAAATGGGTGATTATTTTTGTTTTATGGGCAATCAATATAGAGTAGTTGTGGATAATAAAGAATATTTTATAGATTTACTGTTGTACCACCGCAAGTTAAAGTGTCTTGTAGCCATCGAGTTAAAGATTGGTGAATTCATTCCTGAACATATCGGAAAAATGCAGTTTTATCTTTCTATGCTTGATGACAAGAAGAAATTGGAAGGAGAAAATCCTACAATAGGCATTATCATCTGCAAAAGCAAGAGCAGAACAACTGTTGAGTACGCATTAAAAGAAGGAAATAAACCAATTGGTGTGGCAACCTATAAACTGATGGCTAACTTGCCAAAAGACATCTCTAAATATTTACCGTCGCCTAAAGAATTAGCAAATAAACTGAGAGAATTGGATTGAGAAAATGCAACAAAAACAAGATCTCAATACTTATCCAGCAGCGCGCTCAGCGCAGCAAACGTTCTTCTCACATCATCAACATCTTTCTTAAGCATCCATGCATTCTCCCCATAATTCTGTTCAGCATCAAGTGACTGTTTTAATTTATCAGCCAAACGTTCCAGAAACTGCAGATGCTCTTCTATCTGCTCCTTGCTCCTGTTCTTATCAATAAGCTTTTTGATCTCATTAAGACTGTTTCTATCATAATATTCCATATGATGAGGCTCAGGCATAACCTTGCCTATCCTGCTTAGGTCATCTGCTTCGTATGTCATAGTTTTAGTTAAGGCAACTGTGTTTATATAGTTTTTCCTAAATATTTATATAGCAATTACGCATTTTAAGAGTTATGTACACAAATTATTTACTGGATTATTTATCTGCAAAGGGTGAGAATATTTTATTAAAATAGTTCTTGTTAGTTATAGTGATAAAGCCAGAGCAATGGCTTTGTCTCAAGTCGGAAAAAACAATACTTTGTATAGTTTTTCTCGCCTTTCGACCGTCGCATGCGAACACTCACGGGATACCAAGATTGAAAGTTTCTCTCTTGCAATCTCCGAAACTTTCTGGTATGATAAGATAATTGTGTTCGCATTATTGGCGACGGCAGCCATTGCTCTGGCTTTTAGGATTAGTGAGGTATTTGTATGGTAAGAATAGCAGTAGTCGAAAAAGAGAAATGCCAGCCTGAGAAATGCGGCGATTTATGCTTGAAGAAATGCCCTGTCAACAGGATGGAAATTGAATGCATTGTTAAGAGAGATAATAAGGCATTTGTCATAGAGCCTGCATGCATCGGCTGCGGAATCTGCGTTAAAGTCTGTCCATTTGATGCAATCCACATAATAAATATGCCAGAAGAACTTAATCAGCAACCTATACATAGATATTATGAGAATGGATTTGCACTCTACAGCTTACCTACTCCAATTTTCGGCAAAGTTGTAGGGATAATTGGAAAAAACGGCATTGGAAAAAGCACTGCGATAAAAATTCTTGCTGGAGTTTTAAAGCCAAACTTCGGAAAGATTGCGCAGAAAGTAAATTATACAAGAATAAAACACGAAGGGACAGATATTGTCGAGTATAAAAAAGAAAAAGCGATTGATGAAAAAAACCTCAGCAAGGCAATTTCAAATACAACTTCCACAACAACCTATTACGATGACCTTATCAGATACTTCAAAGGCACAGAAGCCCAGAAATTCTTTGAGAAAGTGAAAGCTGGAGAGATAAAGATAAGCTACAAGCCACAAGCAGTTGACCTTATCGCAAAAAGCGTGCATGGCAAAGTTGCAGATTTATTGAAGAAAGTAGATGAGACAGGAGATAAAAATAAGTTTATAGAAATCTGTGAAAAGCTTGACTTATTACATGTCATGGATAATGAAGTAAGCACATTATCAGGAGGAGAGCTCCAGAGAGTCGCAATTGCCGCTACAGTATTAAAGAAAGCAAATCTCTATCTTTTCGACGAGCCAACTTCTTTCTTGGATATAAAGCAAAGGATAAGAGTCAGCAAATTTATCAGAGAATTAGCAACACCTGAAACTGCCGTAATAGTTATTGAGCACGATCTGGTAATTCTTGATTATATGACAGATTTTGTGCACATCATGTATGGACAAGAAGCTTGCTATGGTGTAGTAAGCCAGATTAAATCTGCAAGAGAAGGCATCAACACATACCTTGCTGGCTATATGAGAGAAGAAAACATCCGCTTCAGAGAGAAAGAAATAAAATTCACAGTTAGAGCAGTTGAAAAATTCAAAGAAGAATTTGAGCTGACAAGCTGGCATAATCTCACAAAACAATTTAATGTTTTTCAGTTGAAAGCAAATGCAGGAAAAATAAGCAGGAACAGTATAATAGGAGTGCTTGGTGAGAATGGGATAGGCAAGACAACTTTTGTCAAGATTTTGGCAGGTGTAGATGCTCCAAATTCTGGAGAAGTTACACAGAAAGTTACTGTAAGCTACAAGCCACAGTATATTGATGTTGCTCCTAACTCAAATGCAATTGTGCAGGAGATTTTATTTGAAGCAGTGGAAAAATATCCTAATCAATTGATCAATCCATTACACATCAAGCCATTGCTAGACAAGAAACTTGGCGAGCTTTCTGGCGGTGAATTACAGAGAGTTGCTATTGCTCATGCATTATCAAAAAAGGCAGACCTATATTTATTAGACGAACCAAGTGCATACTTGGATGTTGAGCAGCGTCTAATTATTGCAAAAGTCATAAGAGATGTGATGGAAGAGCGCAATACAGCTGCAATTATAGTTGACCATGATTTAGTTTTCTTAGATTACCTTTCAAAAAGATTGTTTGTATTTGATGGAAAGCCTGCAATCTCTGGAGAGGTCTCTGGTCCATATCTAATGGAAGAAGGCATGAACAAGTTCTTAAAGATGTTAGAAATTACACTAAGGAGAGACCAAGAGAGTTTCAGGCCAAGAATCAACAAGCTCAACAGCGTTCTCGACAGAGAGCAAAAAGACGCAGGCAAATATTATTACGGATAATTGATTTGATTAGATATTTTTATTAGATTATATTTTTTATCATCCAAACGCATCAATTATCATCTTAACAGGCTTGCCTCTGTAAGTTATTATTCTTGTTGTCCTTATCAGGTCCTGTCGAAAGCCTGCGCTAATTTTTGCTGTCGTTGGCTTAAATGATTCAGGAGAGCCTTTGCAGCATTCCACAAACAATGAATTTCCATCCTTATCTTTTTCATAGGTATAATTCACAAGCTGGCCAGAAACTTTTTGATTGCATAATTGCGCTACCCTCTGCCTAGCATCAATATCTTTACTCTGGCCATAAAATAAGCAGTTAGGATGCGGTGTGCTTCCAAATACTGCATCGCATTCCTTATTGCAGAGGTCATTACCTATGTTAGTGCAGTCGCTGTTGCAGGTATCATGGTCTGGCCCTATTTTAATAGTTGGTATAACTTCTTCGCCATAACCTACTTCAACATGTCTTGTTTTTGACTCATAGTCTGGATGGGTTATGGTTATGTCATAGGAGCTATCTCCATTGACTCCTACTATCTTAAACGTGCCTGCTTTATCAGGATTAGCTAACGCTTCTTGATCATCTGGGCTTAAGCTATCTGTTTCATAAGTCATCTTAGGCTGTCTTGGAACTCCGCCTGTTAGATATGGTGAATTAAAACTGCCTTGCATGATTATATGCGCTCCTCCGACTGGATCATCCTCATCGCCTTCTCCGACTATCTTTCCAGTAACTGTCAAAGTGCAGTCATCATCTTCATTCTGTAAATTTGTACTTGCCCTGAATTTATCTTCTTCAGCAACTACAGTTACTGGAAGCCCCGTATCATCTATATATACTTCAGAGAAATCACTTAATCCATTTGGAGAGTCACAGTCATTGTCTTTGCCATCATAGCATCCATTGTTTGCATTTTCTTTTGCGCCGTCTTTTGCGCTCGTATGGCATTTCCCATCATACACACAATCATCCTTGTCTGGGCAGCATGAGTAAGTACCTTTATTTGGGCCGATAGGATAGCTTGAAGTACGATAATCCTCTGTGGAATTGCAGCATAACCTGATACTTGGCCCTGGTCTATCAATCCATCGCAGTCATTGTCAATATTATCATCGCAAGTTTTTTCACCGCCTACAGACTCGTTTCTGCAAAAGCCTTTATCATCTACACAGTCTGTCTGTTTATCACAGCAAGCTGAATATTTATTTGCTGTTATCGTTGTTTCAATATAATATTCAAAGCCAGCAGCAGTATCATCTCCGCAGCACATAAGAGAATCAGGAGTTCCTTTTTTTGGGAATATGATAGGATTTTCTGGATTATCTTCCCCGCTGTAATTAGCTTTGAATCCTGCAATATTACATGCCGTCTGCTCACCAATAGTAAGACCCTGTACACATGATTTTGTATCTAAGTCAGCTGCCCATCCTTTTGTAGCAGCATCTTCAGTGCAGCAATATTTAGAAACTTCTGTTGTGTCTTGTTCTTCTGTCGTGATTTGTTTCACAGTTATCTTATCTCCTTCCAGATATCTTTCTCCTCCATAAGTATCTGCTGAATAATAATCATCATAGCCGCTGCATTCTGCAAATATTTCTGAAGTTTTTCCACCTTCAATTTTTGTATAGCACAGATAACTATGCGTTGCAGCTTTGTCTGGAAAAGAGCTTTCTCCCATCTCCATATCAAGAATTTCATCAGCACCTAATGTCTTTCCATTATCTGTATTGCAGTTATAAAAACCTGTAGGAGCAATATCTGATTTCAATACATCAAATGTTTTATCTTCAGGATCTTTGATTGTAAAGATAATTCCATCAGAAAAGTCATTATCGATCCAAATTGGCTTATTATTTTTTGAATTTAGATAGCATAACACTCCATCTTTTACCTGCCCATAATCAGCTGGCGAATCACCGCAGCAGGTTTTTGCTTTATTACTAAATGCGCCATTATTCTGCGTACAGCAAGGTTCATTAAAGTCAGCATTTGGGCAGC
>JAGVZX010000051.1 GCA_018302185.1 Candidatus Woesearchaeota archaeon | reverse complement strand
TTTTGATTTTAGTGATTCAAGAACGTCATACGTCGTGCTTCTTCGTAAGTCTGTGAGTATGCTTATCTTGTTTGCCGTGCATACTCCTGCTTTTAGGCATGCAAGGTACACTTTTGCTTCTTTATCTGAAAGTCCGTACTCTCTTAATTGTTCTTCCACAGTCCTTCTTCTTTTCTTGTCTATTTAAATGTTTCTAATGTGTCGTAGAAAAGCGACGGCTATGATTTAAGTATGTGGTTCTTATAGGTGAACGTATGGGAATTGAAGAAAAAGTATATGATGTTACTGATGGTTGGTTTGATAAAACTGCAAATTTTTGCAAGCGTAACGCGTATCAGTATTCTATTGATGTCTTGAGTGGTTGGATGTATTATACTCCTATGTATGCAGCTCAAGAAGCTGTCGCAAAATATGTTTCTCATGGGTGTGTAACAAGTGAGGATGTTGATACTATTGTGAAGACGAGACTTATAGGATTGGCTGTTCACACGATTTCTATTGGTCCCATGGGAATAGTAAGAAATCATTTTGCTAAAAAATGGGGTATAACAAAAGAGAGTCCTCTTGTTGATAAAATAAAAGTGAACGTGACTGCAATAACTCCGATTCAAGCGTTCGTCTATGCTGGAATGCTCGTTGGTGGTATGTACTGGTCAGGTCATTGGGATGCAAAATCTTCTCTTTACGCGTGGAGTGCTGGTGTTGGACTTGGAATACCTCACACATTCTTATATGGACCTTTTCAAGACAAAGTGAGAACACTCTTCGGAGTAAAACCTGCGATAGGGAAGAAATAATTTTACCGTTAAATCTCCGATTATGATCGTTGATTATTGATGAAATCGCAGATTATACTCTTTATTTTTGTGCTATTCACTTAAATAATTCAATCCGTCTCTCGGAGGGTCTAATCTTGAAATAATTTCATTTGCTTTTACATAAATTTGTTCTGCACACATATTTAGACATTCTGTTGAATTCTCAAATCTTTGTGATATCCCTTTAAACTGTTCAGATTGAGATTCCATTCTTTTAAATGCTCTTTTTGGTCCTTCTAATCGAAGAGCGTTCATTACAAGAAGCACAGCATTTAATATTGTTGATTCTTGTTCTTTCAAATACCCATTTAATCTTGAGAAATACTCTGCACCTTTTTCAACATTTTCTAATAAAGGGTTGGAAACTGAAAGTTTTGGTGAACCATATCCACAAAATCTCACAATCATTGGTTCTTTTAAAATGTCCATTTGCACAATTTCTTGTACTGATTTTCCTTGTAGCATTGATTCTATAACATATCTTAAAGGTGTTTCTTGTCCCTCATATGCTGGAATATTTTCAATAGTTCTGTCAAATGAAAATCTTCCAAAACGACCATTGGTTTGTATTTCTGCAGTTCCTAATTTGCAGAGTTCTGCTCTTATGCAAACATCAGATATTTCGTGTACTCGATCACGTAATGGAACATATTGTGGTTGGTCGGGGTCAAATCCGCCATCTCCGTCATCTACTGGCATTCTTTCTTTTCCACTCAAAATAGCATCTGTTAATCTTGTATCTATTCTTTTTCCTTCTTTTGATGAAAAGTGAACATTATATTCTGCTACAACTTTTATGTCTGGAAAAAATTTGTAAAACGTTCCTCCAAGATTTCCTGAAGATGCATTCCATAATTGTACACTATCCGAAAATATTTCTGGTAGTGCTGTTTTCAATAGTTTATCTAAATAGTTTCTACCGACTTTTTCTTGAGCTGCAACATCCAAAATACTTTGATCATGAGATAACTCACAAATTAAAAAATCATCATTTCTATTTACCATATACAAAACCCCCGTTATCAACCCCCTTCTCTATTCAGAATTGTTATGTCATATAAAAATGTTTCACTTTTTCAATCCATCAACCTTTATACTTAACTCTCGTAATTGTTCTTGTGTTACTGTTGATGGTGCTCCGTCCATGACACCTTCTGCTTTCTTATTTTTTGGGAATGCTACGACTTCTCGAATATCTGTTAAACCTTGCATCATTGCTACAAGTCTATCAAATCCTATTCCTATTCCTCCATGTGGTGGTCCTCCGTATTCGTATGCGTGGAGTAGGAATCCGAATTTTTCTTCTGCTTCTTCTTGTGATAATCCTATCGCGTTGAATACTTGTCTTTGTATTTCTGGCTTGTGTATTCGTATACTTCCTGATCCCATTTCTGTTCCGTTTAAGACGAGATCGTATTGTGTACAGTGTACTTTTCCTGGATCACTCTCAATGTATTGCATATGTTCTTTAATGGGCATGCAGAAAGGGTGGTGTGCAGGGTCCCATTTTTGTGTTTCTTCATTCCATTCAAAAAGAGGAAACTCTGTGATCCAGCAGAACTTGAATCCTTCTCTTTTTATCTTTGTTTTTTCTGCAATGGCAAGACGTATTTGTCCGAGTGAGAGGCATGCAGTATTTTTTTTATCTGCAACGAACAAAAGCAAGTCTCCGTCTTTCGCTTCTGTTTTTTTGATGATTTTTTGTTGTGATTCATCATTGATATATTTAGTTATAGAACTCTCTAGTTTTCCGGAAACTACTTTCGCCCATGCCAATCCCTGTGCATGATGACGTTTTGCGAGGTCTGTCAATTCTTCAATGTCTTTTCTCGTAAAAGTTGCACCCCCTTTCGCATTCAAACATTTTACTACTCCACCTTTATCGAGCGCAGAGTGGAATACTGAGAATTCTGTGTGTTTTGCGATATCGCTTACATCTTGTAGTTTTAATCCGAACCTCAAGTCAGGTTTATCGGAACCATACTCGTTGAGTGCCGTCTCGTGTGGTATTCTTACGATGGGAGTTTTTATGTCTATGTTGAGCATTGTTTTGAAGATGTGTTTCATTAATCCTTCAACCATTGTTAGTACATCTTCTACTTCTACAAAACTCATCTCGACATCTATTTGTGTGTGTTCTGGTTGTCTATCCATTCGTAAATCTTCGTCTCGAAGGCATCGCGCGAGTTGAAAGTACCTGTCCATTCCTGCAATCATGAGTATTTGTTTGTATAATTGTGGACTTTGTGGGAGCGCATAAAACTTTCCAGGGTTGACTCTTGATGGTACAATATAATCGCGGGCTCCTTCTGGTGTTGCCTTAATCAAAAGAGGTGTTTCTATTTCCATAAATTGTTGTCCCGTCAGATATTTTCTTATTTCTTGTGCCATCGCACTTCTGAACATGAGTCTATTCTTCATGATTGGTCTTCGAAGATCAACATATCTGTACTTCATTCGTGCCTCTTCTCCTGCTGTTGTTTCATCGTTAACGTCTATTGGTGGAATTAATGATTCGTTGAGAACTTCTAATGTGTTAGTAATTACTTCTATTTCTCCGGTTGGTAGATTTAAGTTTTCTAGCCCCTTGCCTCTATACCTTACTGTCCCGTCTATTTTTAGTACCCATTCTCTTCCTATCTTTTCCGCTTTCTTGTGTGCTTCTTTTCCATGTTCTGGATCGAATACTAATTGTGTGAGTCCATATCTGTCTCTTAAGTCGACAAATATTTTTCCTCCGTGGTCTCTTCTTGACTGAACCCAACCACAAAGAGAAACTGTCTTCTTCTCATCTTTTCTTCTTAGCTCTCCGCATGTGTGTGTTCGAAGCATGGGGTGATGAACGATGGTGTGTTTTTAAAGATTGTTGTTTCTATTTCTTCCTGTTCTCGCCCCTCGCTTTTAACCCTTTACCGTATTTTTACTCTTCCGCTCCATGGTTTCGTGGCGTACTCGATATTTGTAACTTTTTCTTTGTCGAGTGTGAAAAGAATGTTTTTAAGAGGGAAGGTTTATAAACTTCAAAGTCTCATGTATCGTTTATGACTCATTACAATGGAAGAGATAGGGGATTGTATGATTATGTTGGCGCGGTGCTTTCAGGAGAACAATCTCTGCCCGATAATCAAAGAGAAGATTTTATTCTTGATGTATTAGAGTGCCGAGAGCCAAGATATGTTGAGATGGTTGCAGGATTGCACTGTTCGATGAGTATAGATTACACTCTTCTTGTTCAGAAAGCTCTTTCTCGTGGACTTGTGAATCCAACAGGCTGGCTTCTTGAAAAATCAGTACATGCGCTAAAAAGATTAAACTTATTAATACCTGAAGGATTAGAGTCTGCACTCTGTGAATTGCAAAAATACAAAGATGATAATTTATATTCTTTGACGACAGTTCTTCTTCCGAACTCTTCTGTTTCTGATAGTGATGGAGACAAATGGAAAATTCTTGGAAAATATACTGATCAAAGTATTGACAGAAGCGTGAGGAGATCATGGAGTATAAAAGAACCATTACCAAGCAACAGTTGATAGATATAATAAAAGTTGTAGATTCTCATCTTCAAAAGAATGCTCCGCTTATCGCGATTGGAGGTTCTGCTCTCACACTTCTTGGTCTGAAGAGATCGAGTGATGATGTTGATTTTATCATTGATGATCCTGATAAAGTTTTGAAGGCAGAAGTAACAGTTGGAATTTATGCTCAAGGATATGAAGGGCAGATTCAGGATCCTGGCGTCATCGTAACAACAATACTCCCAAAAGATTATATCCAAAAATCATTGGAAGATAAAGAGATATCAAAACAATTAACCAAAATAAAGTTAAGAATACTTTCACCTCTTGATGTTATACTTACAAAGCTTGCTCGTTTTGATGAAAAAGACATTGTCGACATCACTGCTATATTGAAAACGTTTCGATATACTTGGAAAATTATGAAGACTCGATACTCACAATATCTCAAGTTGCGAAAGGGAAGAGAACATGATGAATACATTACAAATTTTGAAAGATTAAAATTATTATATGAACACGAAATAGGTCCGACAAGTTAATAAATACACTGTCACACTTTGTTCATTAAACTTTCACTTTCCCACTCCATGGTTTTGTTGCATACTCTATGTTTGTTACTCTTCCTTTTTCTAGTGTTATGAGTGTGTTTTTGTCTCCTCCAAATCCTGCGTTCAGAACTATTGTTTTCCCTATCTTTTTTGTTCCGTAGTGTTCATGGATGTGTCCTCCGATGCAAAGAATTGGTTTGTATTCTAGTATGAGGTCTCGTGCTACTTTTGACCCGTAATGTCTTCCATATGCTGGCGATTTCTTGTTTGTTATCTGGTCCATGCAAAGAAATGGAACATCGTGATTCAAATAAATAATTGGTTGTTTTTTTCTTTTCGCATTCTTGAAGTGGTGTTCGAGTGGTTGTCTCCAATACTCGTACCCGTATGGTTGTCCTTTTCTTTCTGGTGCCGACATAACTCCGTTTCCTATGATGGTGAAATTTTTTGAATCATACTTTTTTCTGAAACAATCGTGAACATTTTTGAATTTTCCAATAAATTTTGAGTATAAATCTTTTTTGTTGAGGGAACTTTCCTGCATTTTTTTCTCTGTTGTTTTCTGATCCCAATTTCCTGGAATGATAAAGATTGGTTTCTTATATTTTGAAAGAGTTCGTAATATTTCCCTTCCAACAGTCACATTTTCCAGCACTATTTTTCTCGCTTTCTTTTTTCCGCAGTAATAATACCATTGTCTTTTCTTCTTCGGATGTTTTGTATTCCACTCCAATGCTTTCCATATATATTCTCTTCCTCCATCTCTGCATATATCTCCTGGTAGTATGATTGCATCAAATTCTTTGAAGTGTACTTGTGGTGTTTGTCCGTGCAAGTCTCCGATTACGAGTAATTTCATTTTTTTCTCCGTTTCTTCTAATATTACTTTTCGTTATCTTTAAAAATGTTCACATTCTCTTCTTTCTTTATGTCAGAGATAGACTTCGAAAAAATGTTTTCACTTCTTGAAGCCCTCACGTCTCTTGATAGAGTTATAGTTGAAGGAGTAAACGATAAAAAATCTTTAGAATCATTTGGAGTCTCCAGAATTATAACTGTAAAACGTAGAGCAATCTATAAGGTTGTAGAGTCTATTCCGAAAGGTTCACGTATTGCAATCTTGACAGACCTCGATTCTGAAGGCAAAAAAATATATTCCATGCTCAACAAAGAATTCTCGCAACGAGGGGTACATATTGATAACAAATTGAGAGATTTCTTGTTCAAGAATACTGATTTGAGACAGATTGAAGGACTGAAAAGGTTTGTGGAAAGGAGATGTTTAACACTTGAAATGTGAACGTTTTTATACTCTTCTTCTTTTTACTCTTAAAATAGCTGTTATGTATGATTTCGTGAGGTGATTAATTTGGCTGGAGTGAATGACTTGTTAGCAGGAATGTTTTTCTTTTTGTTTTTGCTCTTTTTGGGGCTCTATATATTTTCTTCATTGGCGTTGATGTCTATCGCTCAAAAGACAAAGACGAAAGACCCTTGGCTTGCATGGATTCCAATCGCGAACATTTATTTAATGACACAAATCGCGGGAATGTCTGGATGGTGGACGTTAAGCATTCTTCTCGGAGTCATACCATTCATTGGAGCTCTTGCAACCATAGCAATTTTTACAGTAATTTGGTGGAAGATTGCTGAAGCTCGAGACCGTCCTGGATGGTGGGCATTGTTAATATCATTCGTCCCAATAGTAAACCTTGTCATGATTGGAATACTTGCGTGGGGAGAATAGAAACGAGAGGTCGGGATTAACGAACTGGCTAGAGATTAGCGCTATTTTATTTTTTTATTTTTCTTTCTTTCGCAAGTCTTTTATACAAGAAATATCAAACAATAGTGTATGATAGACAACAGGATTAAAACAGTGTTCTTTCTTGGGGCTCTTACAGGTTTGCTTCTTCTCGTTGGACAACTTGTTGGTGGTTTTCAGGGTTTAACGTTTGCTTTCGTTATAGCGATAGTTATGAATGTTGGAAGCTACTTTTTCTCTCATAAATTGGTTTTATTCATGTATGGTGCAAAGGAGGCGGACAGAAGCAAGTATGGATATCTTTACACGATGGTTGATGATATCGCTCATCGTGCGAGGGTTCCTGTTCCTAAAGTGTACATTATTCATTCTCCTAATCCTAACGCTTTTGCCACTGGTCCAACTCCTAGCAAGGCGGTTGTTGCTTTTACGACTGATATTCTTGACTTGTTGAAGGATAACGAGTTACGAGGTGTTGCAGCTCACGAAATGGCGCATATTCAGCATCGTGACATGCTTATAGTAACTATTGCCGCGACGATTGCATCAGTCATTGGTTATGTTGCTTTCGCTGCAAGATGGGCTGCAATATTTGGAGGGTTCGGTGGAAGAGACAATGATAGTGGTGGAAACAATATTGTTGGTCTTCTCGTACTCGCATTCCTCGTACCTGTCATGGCAACAATATTACAACTCGCAATAAGTAGAAGTAGGGAATATCTTGCTGATGAAAAAGCTGCACGATTGTTAAAAGATAAAGAAGGTCTCGCAAATGCTCT
>JAGVZX010000050.1 GCA_018302185.1 Candidatus Woesearchaeota archaeon | reverse complement strand
AGCTGCTGCCTTAAGCATCAAGCCTGATCCTATGAAGAGCTTAAGCTTAGCTATCCTGATGGGATGTATCCCTGGAGTTATAGCTGCAGCAGAAAAACACAGGCAGATACATTGCTCGCAAGCTGTTTGCTTGATGCAGGATGTTGCAGGCGGCTTGCCTATCGACCAATGCCATGCGCAGAAAAGCCTGCTGGAATGCAGGTATATCTATGGCGAATATGACAGCTTGATACCTTGGTTCTGGATCGTAGATCATTTTTCCAATATCATAAAGACAGTATTCCAGAATCCGTTGGCATTCGTAGGTGCAGTTATAGGTTTTTTCTGCCCAAAAATCTGCAGTTATTCAAATGTCGTGGCAAGCGCTTGCGTGATGGCAGACTTTGTCAAGATTAGCTCAAAAGTGTATAAAGATTTAGATGCGATATTCCAGTTTTCAGGCAAAGGAAAAGGCGGCGGCCTGACAGCTTCATTTAAGCCGCAGAATGATATGTGCGAGAAGGTTAAAGAGCTGGGATAAAAGGAAAAAGCGTAGGCATCTGGATGATAGCAGATAGAAAATAAATAGCGGCAAATCATTGTATACCGCAGCGAATGGCCCATGCCAGCAGTTAAAAGAATTGGATAAGGAGAGTAAATAGGGAATGGAAAAAATCAATGTATTGGATAAAGAAGTAAGTTTTTACAAGCAGAATGATGAAGATTACATCTGTATTACTGATATTGCCAAACATAAAGATCCTGAACGAACTGATTATATCATTCAAAATTGGCTCAGAAACCGCAATACGATTGAATTGTTAGGTTTGTGGGAGCATCTTAATAATCCGAATTTTAACCCCATCGAATTCGATGGGTTTAGAAAAAAGGCAGGATTAAACAGCTTTATTTTAACTGCGAAACAATGGATTGAAAAAACAAATACTTGAACAAAAATTTCGTAAAAAACTAGAAAAATTGAATAAAAGAAAAAACTTAAGATCAAAAAAAGCAGTTGAGGCTGCCAATATTTGACGAACACAAATCGCATGACGCAGCCAAGTAGGGTCGGGCAATGCCAACGATTAACTAAACTATAAACACATGATTTAATTTACCTGTTAACACAGCTACATTTCACAAAGTAGAGGAGACACAACTTATATTATAAACAAAGCTAGTGTTCGTCGGCAGCCTCAACTGCTTGCTTAGAAAAATATAAAAGACAAATACTAACAAAAAATAAAGAAATCTGATAAAAGATGAAAAACTAATTCACAAAAAAAGACGATGAATAAACGCAGAAATAAATCAGTTGTCGGAACAATCGCAGTGTTGATGATAGTTATACTTTTATTTACTACACTAACCGAAGCTAAGGAACTCTATAGGGCGCCTGGCGCACCTCCTTCTGCTGAGGCTACTGGTGTCTCTGCATCTGCTCAGCAGGCTGCTGCAGGAAAGCCAGATAATGAAAGATATAAGGTCACAGTTGGTGATGGGGCAGATGCAAAGACTTATGTGTATGGATCATTGGATGAAATAAAAAAAGATAAGGATGTGGCAGATGAAATAAAATCTGCATTGACTAATAATCCATCTGCTTTACCTTCTGGTGTAACAACTGTCTTTAAGACACCTATAGGGCATTTTGAGAAAGATGTTCCAATGCCTAGCAATCCGGGATTCAAGATGGATGGAACAACAGGAGAGTTCACCCTGCTTTCAGGCGGCAGCACGCAGGTTCTAAAGCCAGATGGCGACGGAAATTATGAGATATACCAAGGCAAGGATAAGATCGTGACAGGCAGAAGGACGCAATTGAGAGATGACGATGGCCAGCCTATAAAAGACGCAGATGCATATGTTATTCAGGAAACAGATCATGCCCAAAACAGAGTTGCGTTTAGGGTTGCTGATACAGTGACAAGCCCGATGCCTCTTGATATGTATAAAAAATTATTTATTGATAAAGATGAGATGATCAAAGGAGTAAAGCCAAATGCAGACGGCAGCACATTGATCGAGACAGTCAGCGGTGCAACATTTAGTATCGAGACTAAGCCTCTTGTCCCTAAGGTTTCTGAAACAGTTGGTGGAAGTGTGCGTCCATCTGCTGGTGCAGCTGGGATAGATCAAGGAGCTATAACTGATATTGAGGTAACGACAGTTGCAGAAAAAAGAGGAACTGAAACTACTGATCATGAGCATTATGGCTTTGTAAAGACAGGCATAACAAGTGAAGAGATTGATGGCAATGTTGTGCTTGTTATGAAAGATGGGACTAAAATCTATACAGGCAAGAAGCCAGGAGATGAATTTAAGGATGTTATCTCTACAGGAACTATTCCTGTAAAAGTCCAAGGCAAATCATATGATTATACCATGACACATGATGCAGCAACTGGGCAGGTTGTGTATAAAAGAAATGCAGCAGAGGAAGCAAAGAAAAGGGCAGAGACGTTAGCAATTGATGCTGCAATGAAAGCTGATGATGCAGATGATAAGTTTAGGGCAGCTGCAGGGATTAAGTCAAAAGATCCTGCGGAATTAGATGTTGATAAAGCTCCGAATGTAATGGAAAAAGAGACAGAGCTATCAAGAGCAAGAGTAGAGTTAGAACTGATTAAGGCTGATCTAAACTCTGTCCCATTCACTGAGGTACAGCAAAAAGTTGTTGATGAAGCGCAAAAAAAAGTTACTGCAGCAAAAGAAGCAGCCAGCAAGGCAGAATCCAAATTTAATGAGGTGCATAAAACTCTGGAAGATGCAGATAAATTATTACAAGAAAAACAACAGGCTCTAACAGATGCTAACGATAAACTCACTAATGCTCAACCAACAACCAGGCTTGGTAAAATTAATATTCAAAATATTGCGGAAAAAACCAGATTAGAAGGATTAGTTAAAGATGCACAGAAAGAGTTAGAAGATGCAACGGAAAAACGTAGAGAAGCGAAAAAAAAGGATATGGGGGAATTTATAGAGAAAAAAAAAATAACTGATGCTCTTACAGCTGCAGAAAAAGAGTTAGAGGTGTTTAGTGCTGTAAAAGAACCTCAAACCTTTATTGATGCAGCGCAAAAAAAAATTAATGAAGCAGAAGATGCCAGAGATACAACAAAAGAAGAAGTTGAAGCTGCATTGAAAGAATTAACTGCTGCGAACAGCAAAAAGGAAAGCCGTGAAAAAGCAAGAGCAGTTGCTACTTATGAATCTGGTGAGATAATCCCGAATTTTGACGGCACTACGACTGAAATACGGTATACAAAAGATAAAGACGATAAGATCGTAGATTTTGAGAGCAGCGTAACAACAGATCCTTCTGGCAGAGTGACTGCGAAAGTTGAAAGGACTAAGTCTGGCATTTCAGATGTCGGCAAGATTGATCTGGGCATTTTAGGCAAATGGGGAGGCAATGAAGGCACTCAGCTGAAAAAGACAGTCTATGGCGCAGACGGAAAAACTTATACTCAGGTCAGCACAAAAAAGTTTACTGTAAATGACGATGGTTCCATAAATCCAGATGCTAACTTTGATCCAAAAGATCCTGCCAATTTTGGTGCAGACAGCAAGTTGATCAATTATGACCCTGGCACTGGAGAGATCATGGAATATCCTGGCTCATTTAATCCGCAGGATTCCCGCTTAAATCCTGAAAGCTCTGAATATGATCCTGCATTTGCGCAGAGCCAAGGGACAGTCAAGACAAAACTCGGGACTAACCTTAGATTAGTCGGACTGTTTGGTGGAATACCAGCAGATGTAGAGAAAAAAATAAAAGAATCTGGCTTAACGCCTGAGCAGCAACAGGCAGCCCTAGCAGAATATAAGGAAGGCGCAGCAAAAGACAGGGCAGCAAGGATTGCAAATGCGCAGGATTATGCGCAATCATTTGGCCAGCTTTCTTCTTTGTTTGCAGACAGCCATTTTTTTACAGAATGGAACAGGAAGACAGACGCATATTTTAACAACATCATAATGGGCGGCTCTGATTATCGTATCTCAAAGGCATGCGAATCAAATCTCAAGAAGATAGGTGACAATGTTCTTCTTGTCCAGACACCTGGAGGTCAGCTGGTGACAGCTGCGTTTGTGAACGGCGAACGTCAGGCATTTGGCAATCCATATAATGACTCTATCATCTATCTCTACAAGATCAGCTACAAGGTAAATATTCCTGAGTCATTGATAGATACTGCAGATGTAAGGCAGAGAACTGTAATAAGAGCAGTAGATGACCCAAAGCCAACGCCTGAAGCGCAATTTCTAGGAAAAACAGGCAAAGGCGATTATATATACAGGTTCCTTGCAGAAGGCCCTTTCTTTAATGTATGGCTGTCTGGCACTTCACCAAAAAAATGCCTGTTCATAGATTCTGGGACAAAACTCTGTGAAGAAGAGAGCGTCAAAAAAGGCGCAAGCGCTATCCAAAGAAACATGTTTGTGCAGTACAGTAGAAAAGATTTTAACAGGGTATGCATAGAATTTACACGCAGCATTGAATTCTCAAACAGGTATGCAAATTCGATCTGCGCAGATATTGTTGATGTAAATCAGCAGGCAAGAGATATTATTGAGGTTCCAGAGCAGGAAACAGCTTTTGGCGATGGATCAGGGGGCAAAGCAGCTCCTGGTCTTTTCACGACAGCTACTGGGACAATAGTTCCGGCAGATCTTGACGATGATTCTGTACAAAAATAAAAATAAATCTGCCTAAATATATAACCTCAAGTCGCCTAAAAAGCTGTGGCGACTGCCAATTTTTGACGAACACAATTCCACAATAAGCATACTAAGTTGCGACGGGCAATACCATATACTTACATATTAATTAACACAGCACGCAATACATTTCCATCAACACAACCATTATCTATGCGTAGAGGAGGAGCAACTCTTAAATTTTCTATGCTAGTGTTCGTCGGCAGTCGCCACCGCTTTAGAGCATTCTATATTCCCACTAAATAAATAAACAGGATAAATAATAATCTCCTAATAAAAAAAATAATATCGCATTAATAATCAAAATAATAACAAATAAAAATTCTAGTTAAATAAAACAAATAGAAATCAATTCACTTACTTCTTCTTTTCAGCAGCTGACACACATTTTGATGTTGTTGTAGCCAGACAGATAAGGGGGTTATATTGTCCACAAAATAGAAAGATTTAAATAATATGTGGACAATACTACTAGTTGTATGGCATACATCGACAAAATTAAGTCTGGCAAGCAGACATTTTATTATTTAGGCAAGACCATAAGGCTAAGTGAAGATAAGTGGAAAAAGATTAGGATTAAACTTGGTACAGAAAATCCTTCTAAAGAGCTAATTTCCAAAAAATTAAAAGAACTTAGGCTAGAGCAATATGATGTGTATAATGATGGCTATATAGGTGCAGATAAGTTAGAAGTTATCGATGATTTTAAAGAAGTTTACACTAACCATATTGCAAAATTACCGAAAACTGTAATTGAAAAAGAGGAATCTGATTTTGTCATCAGATTTACTTATAACTCCTAAAGAAATATAAAGGCAAGCTAACTATAGGATTTATTGAGGAGCTTAATGGGATTCTGACAAAAAATACAGGGTTGCTATATCCAGGGAGGCTTAGGTTCTTTCCTGTGAAAATTGAAGGTTCTGATTTCACGCCTCCTGATGAAAAAGATGTCCCTAAATTGTTAAAAGAGATGATAGCTTTTTATTCTCAGAATAAGAATAAGCTTCATACTTTTGTCATGGCGTGCCTGATCCATGCAAAGTTTGTTGAAATACACCCATTTGAAGATGGCAATGGAAGGACAGGAAGGGCACTGATGAACTGGGTGCTGATGAGGGCAGGTTATCCTAAATTATATGTTCCTGTAAAAAATAGGCAGCAATATTATGAAGGGATAGATTTGCACAATGAAAAGAGATATAAGGAATACTGCAATAAAATGTTTGAGATCATGGTAGATCAGATAAACTTGTCCACAAAATGAGCGATAATTCGAAAAATGTGGACAATAGATATTTTAATCAAAGAACTGAAAAATGAGAAATCTTGTAACAATCCAGAAGATTGAGGAGATACAGCCTATTGAACTGGCAGATGCTATTGAAAAAGCAAAGATCAAAGAGTGGTGGGTAGTTGTCAAGAAGGGCGAGTTCAGGATAGGAGACTTGTGCATGTATTTTGAAATTGACAGTTTTCTTCCAGTCAAGCCAGAGTATGAATTTTTATTAAGAGGCTCAAATCCAAAGAAGATGTTGGTCGATGGGCAGGAGAAAAATGGCATCAGGCTGAAAACTATAAGATTACGAGGGCAGATATCACAGGGTCTTGCTTTGCCGATAACTGATCCGTTTAAGGATCTTGCAATTGGAGAAGATATAACTGAGCAATTAGGTGTTTTAAAATATGAAGTGCCAGTTCCAGCAAATCTCGCAGGAGTTGTAAAAGGGAATTTTCCTTCATTTATACCAAAAAGCGATGAAGAAAGGCTCCAAAATTGCGCAGATCTGCTGGTGCATCAAAAAGGGAGCGTTGTTTATATTGCTTCTAAGCTTGACGGAACTTCAGCAACTTATTTTAGGCATAAAGGCGAATTTGGGGCTTGCAGCAGAAATCTTGAGTTAAAAGAATCTTCAGGGAATACTATATGGGAGATGGCTGATAAGTATGATCTAAAGACCTGCATCCCTGAGGGGTTTGCTGTTCAGGGTGAATTAGTCGGCGAGGGAATAAATAAGAATCCATTAAGGATCAAAGGCCACAAATTATTTGTCTTCAATGTCTTTGATATCACTGGGCACAGATACTTAGATTTTGATGAGATGATGTCTTTTTGCAGAGAAAAGAATCTTGATATAGTCCCAATTATTAAATTATCTGTCCTATTGGATTACACTTTCGAGCAGCTTATGGAGCTGGCTGATCAAAAAAGCCCGTTAAATCCAGATGTTATTCAGGAAGGGATAGTGGTCAGGCCAATCAATGAAAGAAATGTCTTGATCAATGGTGTTGTAAGAAGATTTTCATTTAAGGTTATCTCGAATGATTATCTGCTGAAGATGGAGCAATGATGGCAAACATTCAAGTAACTGAAATATTCTTCAGAAAAAACTAAACAAATTCAGAAAATTAAAAATAACATTTACTTCTTCTTTTCAGCAGCTGGCTTGGTTTCTGGTTTTGCGCCTGCAGCTCCTGGAGTTGCTTGCGCTCCTCCTGCTGCAACTGCATCAGTAGCCGGCATTAATTCCTTGATTATAGCGTCAGGTATCTTTGCTTCCAATAACTTAGCTTTTATTTCGCCCTTGCTCTTGCCTTCCATTGAAGCAAGTATCTGTTTACCTAAAGCTGTGAATTCTGCTTTTCTCTTCTCGATATCTTCCTGCAGTTTCTTACGCTCTGCTTCCAATGCTTTTAATTCAGCAGCAGAAAGCTCTGTCTTTCCAGATTTGATCTTATCAACAAATTGGCCTTGATTGATCAGCATAATTGTCTGCTGCCCAGAATTACCTTCTACAAGAACGCCCATCGAATGGCATGTTCCGATAATCTCTTTGCATCTAGCGATAGAATCTTTTCCTAGCAAACTATCCTGCTTCATCTGAGAGATCTTGATTATTTGTTCTATCCTTAAATCTGCAACCTTATCCATCAATGGATTGCCTGATCCTTTCTCGATGCCTGCTTCCTTTTTGATCAATGCAGAAGCTGGTGGAGTTCCAACAGTTACCTCAAATTTTTTTGATTTAGCATCTACAGAAATCTTGACAGGAACCTGCATGCCAGCAAAGCTTGCTGTCTTCTTATTTATCTCAGCAATTACCATGCCTATATTTACGCCTAATGGGCCTAAAGCAGGGCCTAATGGTGGCGCAGCAGTAGCTTTGCCTCCAGATACCAATGTTTCTATAACCTGATTTGCCATATTGACCTTGAAAACCTCAAATTATTTATAAATGTTATTATTATTAACAGCTGTTATCGGATATCTTAAATAAAAAAATTCTTAATGCAATTCTTTACTCGTAAAAGTCCTTCTCATCAACGCCTTCTATCTTTTCTTCTTTCTCTTCTTCCTGGTATCTTGTCTTTTTCTCTTCCTTGGCTTCTTCTTTCTTCTCTTCTTCATCATCTGAAGATTCATCATCTCTTCTTATGACTTTTACTGCGTCTATCTTGACAGTGATCGGGATAGGGACAGCTGCTTCCAAAAGCTCAACGACAACTTCCTCTTTTGTCCTGTCTATCCTCATGATCTTGCATTGCTCTCTCTTGAATGGCCCAGATATGATCTCTGCAATGTCATTCTTGCGGATGTTTGCTTCTTTCTTGACCTGTTCAAGCATATGCTCTATCTCTTTGTATTCGATCTCTTTTGCTAAAATCCCTCGTGCATAAGGGACATTAAATGCTGCTTGTTCAGCAGAAGCCTTGTCTGCAGCTTCCAAGAAAATATATCCTCTCATT
The DNA here is from genome assembly GCA_018302185.1 of Candidatus Woesearchaeota archaeon. Taxonomy (GTDB): domain Archaea; phylum Nanobdellota; class Nanobdellia; order Woesearchaeales; family UBA10200; genus UBA10200. The sequence continues at coordinate 10,094 of JAGVZX010000050.1, read as the reverse complement.
CCGTGCGGCCTTATGACGCAATAAACATCTATCTTTTTCTTAGTGATATTAGAGCCGATAAAATCTATGACTTGGTCTTCCCTGTTGGAAGTTGTCCTTAATGCAAAAATATGTGTTATTGATTTTTCAGTTGTTTGTGTTTCTTTTTCTGCCATTTTTAATTCTCACCTTATTTCTTGAAACTCTCTTTGATATCAAACTTGATGATTAAAAACTGATCAATACCTGCCTTATAAGCTGGATTATGAATCCTAGCAATCCTATGAGCAGCATCCCTATGCCTGAAACCTTGACTATTGTCTTAAACTCAATGCCTGTTGGTTTTTTTGTAATCCTTAATACTCTAACACATTCTTTTGTAAATGATTTGAACTTTGTAACTGCAGATTCCTTTTGCTCGGTAGTGCCCTGCTGTTGAGCTTTCTCCTGCAGATGCTGCTGGTATCTGGCTTGATGCGGATTATGGTGTGTATGTTGATTAGTGTGCTGTTGATGTGTTTCTTTCAGATGCGTATGCTTATCCTGTCCATCATCTTCTTGCTCTGCGTTTTCAGCCTCTTGATTATTTTCATCTTCATATGGCATTTCTCTTTCCTCTGCAACCTGCACGCTCATTTTTCCTCAAGAGAACTTTTATTTATCTCATTTTATAATATTAAGATATACTGATAAAATATGCACTCCTTTATAAATATTTGCAATTTAAAAATATATTTACTTCTAATTATTCCTCAATCTCTATCTTGCCTATGTTCTCAAACTCTTTCTTTATCTCATCATCGTTTAATGTGCCATACGCAACCAATATCCTGTCCATGTCTTTAAAAAGATGATTTGCAGGGTCAAATATTCTATCTCCGTTTACATATACTTTGAGCTTATTTCCAGCAGTCTCTGTTTCACTGCAGTATTCTTTGCTCTCGATCTTCATCCAATTAATATTAACTTCTCCTCCTAAACTTTTGAACAGATGCCCTAATGTCAACCCTGTTGCATGCACATGCACTGTATGCCCTTCACCGTCTTCAAAATGTATAAATGTGTGCTGCAATTGATAATTTGGCTTTGCAAAATCTATCTTCTTATCGTCAGCCATGACTGTAAGATGAGCATGTATATGCTGGCTTCCTAGGTCTCCTACTCCGCTTAACTTCTGTATGTCAGCAGACTTATAGTATGCCTTTGAGTACATCTTAGCCAGCTGCTGATTGTAAGAAAACTGCCATATCACAAGCACACATAATATGATGATCATCGCATATGCAAAATACATCCTTGTTTTTGATGCCATAAATAAAATAAACTTAATCTGCTATATAAGTTTTGCGATTAAAACAATCTGCTGTATAGCCAGAGCAATGGCGTACGTCGCCAATTTTGCGAACATAATTATTCTATCTTACTAGGCCTGAGCGATGTTCCATGGAGCGAAGGTCTATAAATTTAACCTGCTAATGTTCGCAGGCGACGGTCGAGTGAAGAGCAAAAAACCATACGATGTGTGGCTTTTTGCTTTTCGAGACAAGCCATTGCTCTGGCGTAGAAAAATTAGCTATGCATATACTATTAAGGCTGACAAAAATCATCTATGTGTAGTAGTTTTATATTTTCCAGCTCTAACACTCTGGTTATCCCTGAACTTATGGTTTTCAGTTTCTTCGCTGAACGGAAAGCCATCTGTCTCGCTTCCGATGTCACCAAACTTTCTTGTTGTTCTTATCCATTGTATCCCATCATATGAGTAACCATAAGTGGTAGGCAATGGGCTGATCATCCTATCAGACGTAGCAGTGCATCTATCTCCGTGTGAATTTCCATGCTCTTCATGTTCGACTTCATGCTCTAGTGTTGTTGACATATTGGTGTGATTAAGCCTGTGCCGTATTTAAATCTTACTATTTTTAACCTCTGTTTAGTGGTAGCTATAACTTTGACTTGATTTAAATCTATCACAAGCTATTTATATTCCTAGGTTATATTATTTCTCATGGCAAAAAAACCAAGCAAACAGACATTCCTACTTGTCTCTCTGAGCGAAGAGAAGACAAAAAAATTGGCTAATGTAATTACAAGTGTCTCAGCCAGAAAAATACTTGATTATCTTGCAACAAAGGGAGAAGATGATGAAGTCACAGAGACACAGATCTCAAAAGACCTAAATTTTCCGCTCTCAACTGTGCATTACAACCTCCAGCAATTACAGGCAGGCAATCTTGTTGATGTTGATGAGTTTCATTACAGCGAAAAAGGAAAAGAAGTCAACCACTATAAATTGGCAAACAAATACATAATAATTGCGCCAAGCGCTCCTACTCAATCTATCCGTGATAAATTAAAATCATTATTGCCTGTTGCATTATTGACTGCAGGAGCTGCTGCTTTGGTACAGGTATTTTCAAAATTATCTCAACCATCTCTTAACTCTTTTTCATTTGGAGCAGCGCAAAAATCTACTGAGTATGCATCAAGGTTAGTAGCAGATGCAGCGACTGAAGCTGTTGCAGAAGTAACAATTGCAGCACAGCCATTAGCACAAGAAGCTGCAGGAAATGTGTTAGTGGAGATGAAATCATTGTGGTTTATTGTTGGGGCAGCTTTTGCATTAATAGCTTATCTTATCATTGAGAAAATGAGAAATAATAAGGATTAATACTATCCAAACTCATTTATAAATGACCATTTCCCTGATGTCAGGAAAATGGTTGATATTGGCTTTTAGGTGCAAATAGAAAAATTGATAATCTAACTCATTTATGAAGAAAAGATTAATAAACTGATGAATCTTAAACTATAACACTATGAAAAAAACAAACTTGATTCTAACTGTTGCACTTATCTCTTTAATGATTGTTCTAGCCGGCTGCGAAACGCCTAAACGTCCAGTAGCTCCAATAAAACCAGACATCACACAACTACCAACTGAAGACTCTAAAACTTTTTGCAGCATAGATGATGACTGCATATGCTCTGGCAAAGACAAAGATGGCAGTTGCTTTCTAGGGAACAAAGATTATTATGAGACAAATGTAGATAAAGAAAAACAATGCCCGGATTTCTGTGGTGGCATAGCAGGCAATCTAGAAGTTAAGTGTGTTGAGAATAATTGCAAGCAGATGGTTAAGAAAGAGAATGTAATAAACGATCAAACAGATAAAAATGGGTGTGCAAAAGACTCAGACTGCGAAGTTGGTGGATGCTCAGGAACTATCTGTGAAAAAAAAGGCTCTCGCACGATAACAACCTGCGAATATAGGCCAGAGTATTCCTGCTACAAGCTCACAGAATGCAGTTGTGTAGAAAGCAAATGCTCATGGATCGAAAAGCAGGAGTTTGTCCGCTGCTTAAATGAGAAGAGCAAAGAGAATAAGGATAATGAAGCAGTGTGGTAAAATTCAGAATATTGCATAATTGGTATAAACTATAACTTCAAATACATATTAACTATAGCTTCAATCTGATTTAAAACATACAAAGGTTATTTATATATCCATTACTTTTCTAAAAGAGGTGAATACAAATGACAATAAAAAACATCCAAAAATACTCAAGACATACGAAAAATCCGATGCACGCATCGTTTGCATTATTGATGTTCTTATTTGGCATATTATTGTTAAGCTCAGTTACATTAGCCATGTCTCCGGTTGCCAAGGAGATGATGCCTATTATCGCTGAGCCAGGATATTTTCCTGAGAATCGCGTGCCTGCACAAAACTCCCAATACTACAGCGTAATGTTTGACGAAGAAGGAGAAGCAGTTGTTGCGTTAAAGGTCAACCTAAATAATCCAAGCAATGAAACGCTTGATAAATTAAATATCGAGATTCCAGGCGAGACAATAAGGATCCTAAATGTAGTGCAGGAATATCACTTATTAAAAGAAGAATGTGCGCAATGGAAAGAAGTCTGTGCAGATGATAACTGTTCATCATACTACAAGAAATGCACATATTATAACAATTATATTGATTATTACGAATCAAAATTTTATCCGGTTGAATATAAAACAGAAAAGCTTTCTGGCAGCACTGCATTCACATTTACTTTGCCGAAAGTAATCACACAGCAGAACACAGCAACATTGATCATCTACTATAAAGCAACTGGCTATGTAAAAAAATCTCTTGGTGTCCATAGCTTTGATTTTGAGACAATAAAATACAACTATGATACAAGCCATGTAAGAGTAAGCGTCAATGCCCAAAATGACCTCTTTTTGGAAGGCACCAGCGCGAGCGTGAATTACAAGCCTGCAGATTATGGCATGCTGGCAGAAGCTTCTTTTGCGAAATCTGAATCATTTGACAGTAAACAGCTTTCAGAATATTCAAGAAGCATCGAGTATGACTATGGTTATGTGAAAGAAACATCTGCATTAGACCCTTGGGAAAGCTTCCATGTGAAAGGCAAATATTCAGCTTCAAAATTATTGCTTAACAAAGGAAGGATCAGCTTGACTATTGGGATAATATTAGGTATGTTGGCATTATTATTTTTCGGCGCAAGAAAAGCATTTAGGTTATTGAAAGATCATTCTGGTTTTCCATATGCATCTAATCTGTCAAATGCCTCTGCTGGCAAAGCCTCTAAAAGTAATTCATCCAAAGTTGCCATGCCTGATACCGGCCAGGCATTAGCCATGGTCCTGACAGCAAGCTTCATATCAAGCATATTATTATTGGTAGGATGGTATGCCCTTACATTTATCTCAAAAAACCTTTATGACTGGGTAGGGTATTCAAGCTCTGGAGTATGGACACTGCTTATGATATTAGTGTTCTTCCTGTACTCGTTGTTTGTGCTGTTAGCTCCAGCAGTCTATGTTGGCATAAGGTTAGGGATATTGCCAGGCTTTGCCACATTCGGCGCAGTTATCGTATTCCTGATAATAGAGCTGATAATACTGGCGATAATCTATGCGAGCATAGGTAGTAGAGGGTATTATTATTAGATATGAGCAAAGATGAGGGTAATTGGTATTATTCTATTTTTTTATTTTATCATATATCTCTTTGATTCCTTTTTTGATTTCATCTTGTGCAGCAGCAGAAAATCTGTCATAATGCAAAATCAGCACGCCTAGTCTTCCTGTATGCTCCTTGGCTGCATTTTCTAACGGAATAATATCTCCTGCAGCAGCCATTCTAGTTATTTCTGCAGCAGTTGAGCCTCTATAAGCTCCTACTCTCCCACCATGTTCATCATAAGCAGGTCTGTCAGTGCTTCCTGCAATCTCTGCTCCAGAAACTCTTCCAGCTAAACCTGCTGGACTAGCTGCACTAGGTCCTTGAGCACCAGCAGAAGTATTTTTTCCATGATTATTTCCATATGTTCTTGTTCTTTTTGGCGTAGCAGGAGCTTGCTGACCAATTTTTTTGCTGTATTCTTCAACACCTATCTTTTCTATCACTGCAGCCCTTATTCGCGGGACTTCATATACTTCTTCTTCAAAAACCATCCTTATCAAATCACGATTATGTTCAAATGCATCTCTAAACTGCATGACAAAATTCATTGTTCTGAATGGGGGAATTTTAGTGTAGCCTTTTGGCACAACATATTTTTGTATCCATCTATAATAACCCATTGACTCTGTAAGATACCCTATCTTCTTAACACCAAGAACATCTTTTACAAAATCTTCCCACACTTCTGCATGCTCTCTCCAGCGTTCCTTAGCATCTTTTCCTTCTCCTTCTTTTTTGCTGAAGTAATCTCCGCCAGAGCCAATGTAATACCATTGTGCATTCTCCCATTTAAGCATATTTTGGAGAGTAGCTAATGGGTTTCTCATTGTACTCCAATCAACAGCATGAATCTGTTCTAAGTCTGTCCCTTGAAAAGTCCTGACTGCTAAGGCTGTTGTTCCAGAATTATCCAATCTATCTTCTAATCCGCCTTTTTTCGGTTTTGCTGTTTTAGTAGCTGCTTTTACTGCCATTAAACATACAACTCTTTTAACTTCATTTATTTGTCTTAAGTTACTGCAAAATCAGGATTAATTTATAAAATTATTCTTAATAATTTGCTTATCATGCAGCAGGTTTAGCATTGCATCTGCGCAGATAATTCTTAAACGCATCAATAAATTCGATTGCTTTACTAATATTATCTGCATACATCAACCTTCCTATAATCTCCTTTTCCCTGTCGCTTATGGAAGTATAATGCACACCAGCAGCTTTGGCAATCTCCTTGTGTATGGGTATATGATAAGGAAGACGAGAAAGATCAGTAGACAACTGATATCTCAATGTGATAATTATATGCTCACGAGGTGATAAGATATTAAGCATCTTGTCAAGCTCTTTTGTCGCATTTTTTGGGAACTGTGCAGCAAAATGCTCTCTGGATTTTCTGAATACCCATTGGGTAATCGTCTCTTCTTTGTTTCTTACTGTCACTGGAAGCTCTGAACTACTTTCCGAGTATTGAGCCAATAATTGGACAACATATTTAGAAACTTTTTGTGTTATTGCTTCAGTTATCTTTTTTGAATCCTCTTTGCTAACTCCAAATAATTTTGCATATAAGCCATAGTATGGTGTGAAAAATTCATTAGGGGCATCAGCAACATGCTGCGCTATGTCTTTGGCTAATGGCTCAAAAACATTCTCCCTTATAATACGCCTTACCCTCTCATTCTTACTGCTATTGTAAATAGGTATTGCCAACTCTATCCTTCTGTCTGAGAACGCTACCCTCGTGACAGGCTCCTTTTGAACATTTACCGCAAGCCCAGTAATACGCCCTTGGCTTTTGCCATATTCCCTGGCAAGCACTGCATTAGGTATGATTCTTGTCAGCTGTATGATTTCTTCCTTCGCCTGCTCGGGCAGATCTGGCTTGTAATAGTCCTTCAAAACATCCTCTAATGCTAAGCCTTTTTTCCTTCCTTTTGCTAATAATATTTCTATCTCCTCTGCTTTTATGCCTGAGCGCTCTGCATAAACAAAATATATGCTTAATCTTCTGGCTAAGGCAAATTGCCTTTTTGTGCAAAAATAAGCTGCAGCTGCATCTAAGCATGATGCAAATGTAGAGTACCGGCGATAGATCGTATTGGAAATTCCTTTATAATAAGGCTCTAATCTATCAGGCCTGAAATTATCTGCAGAAACCCTCTCTCTTGCCTCTGCTAAATAATCAAACAGCATATTGCCTTTGAATTTATTTCTTTTTGCAGGCTGAGGCAGCCTGTGCCTTGCTATTTCCTCTTTAAGCTTTTCAATGTCTTCAACATGCACATATCTAACAGCTTTTTTTCCTACTCTGATTGTTTTTAAGAAGCCATCATCAACTAATTCTTTAAGCACATCAGTATCATAGCCTGTTTTTAATGACAGCATATCCAAGGAATAAACATCTCTTCTCCATTCTAAGAATTTGATTGCATCTTCTCCTTTAATCTCCCTATATTTTCTGTTTACTTTTCCTGTCTTCAGATGTCTAGTTACTTTTGCAGGCATTCCTTCATTTATAAATCTTAGAATAGTTGCATCATCAATCTCGCATGCAGCTGCAAGCGATCTCATAGTATAAGTTGCATTTCTATCAATGCTCTTAATCATTGAATCATAATCAAAATAATCCGTAAGAGAAGCTAAGTCATTAAGCTTTCTTTGCGCTTTTGGTGTCAATAGGTAAACACTATTCTGTCCTGCAACAACTCTAACAGCAAATTCAGGATTTTCTCTGACGCGCCAATGTAAAGTTCCAGTCGGACAGTCTCCTATGTTTTTTGCATGCTGTCTTATTGTCACATATCCTTGATTTTCCTGTAAATCATGGGCAAGTTCTCTACCGGTAATGGTGCTGCTGTTCCATCTGCTCGGTTTAATAGGTACATCTTTCTTAGAATATACACGATGCTTTTCAATAATTATCTGCTCAAGAGAGGTGTTTGCGATTTTAGGTCACTCATATGTCTTTCATATATTTCTCAAGAACATCCTCTTTATGATCCAGTGTTGCCTATCTGATTCCTATTTGACTTTCTCGCTCAACCCAGTTACTCTGTTTGATATATCGTCTTGCACACTCGTCGGAAAATCTCTAAAATATCCCAACACCACACCTAATCTGCTTATTAGCTCTTTTGCAGTACTTGCCAATACAGAATATTGCTGGGTAGCTGCTAATTGCTCTATCTGCGCAGTAAGAGAAGATGTTTTAACAGGATCTCCTGCATGCACTTTTGCATATGCTGCATCTATTTGCGCGCGAATATATGCCTGCGCATCTGGCGGAAATTTACTGAATTCTACTAACAGTAAGTCCAATCTGTGTGCAAAAAATTTAGCATTTTCCGTCTCTACTCCTCTGGCATCTCCTTTTTTTTGCATGCCTGCTATATACGGAGAAGGCTGGTGTCTTGCAGGTCCTGAATATGAGCCTGATCCTCTTACAGGAGGGAGATAAGTTCTGCTCCTTTTTCTGGCTTCTATCCCTGTCTTTTCGATGAAATACCTTCTGCCTGCTAATCTTACAATCTCTCCTCTGATTATCTCATCATTTTTTTCTCCATCTCTAAAAACTAACTCCATCAATTCTTTATGGCTTTCAAAAGCTTCCTTATATTGGACCACCATTGCCATGATTCTGAATGAAGGGATAATCAAATATCCTTGTGCAATAGCGTGCTCTTGCATCCACCTATAATACCCAATCGCATTATTAATATAACCTGGGTGCTTTTTACCTAATACCTTAGTAATAAATTCGTCCCATGTTCCTGCATGCTCTTTCCATTTTTCAGTTTTGCTGAAATAATCTGCGCCACTTGCAGCATAATACCAAGCAACATCTCCAACTGTTATAAAATTAAGAAGCCCTTGCAGAGGATCTTTTGCCTTCTCCCAAGCTACTTGCCTTGCAATATCCAAGTCTGTTATCTGGTCAAATGATGTCCTGCCTATCTCAACAGGCTTATCTCTTACTGCAAGTGCTCTTTCAAGACCGCCTACTGCTGCACTAGGTGTCGGCATATTACCCCCTCATACTGATATCTACTAATTTATACTAATTCAAAAGAGAGCTTTATTATAAATGTTATTATTTTTTGCACATGTTTTCCAATACTTTTTGCTGGCTTTTTTAGATCTCTATTTTGATTTTTTCACTATCTTTCTCTTAATACGGCAATGCATTAGCTCTTTGCAAATCCTGCTCAAACCGATCTGCAAAATTGCTTAAAGTATAAATGTTTGGTGCGTGCATAAGTGTAGATATGATACGCTTTTCTTTCTTGCTAAGCAGGGTTTGATTAGCTCCAAGTGCAGCTGCTATATCAGCATGTGTCATCTCAACGTACGGCTGTTCAGCTAAATTTTTGCCAAGCTGATACCTGAGCTCAAGATATAATCTATCCTTTGGTTCTAAAATATCTAACGCTCTCTCAAAATCTTGGGCATACTTCTGATGAAATTGTCCTGCAAAACTCTCTCTTGCTTTTGTATACGCAAATTGAGTTATGGTCTCTTCTTCTCTTTTAAAGCTACCCTCATAAAGTTCTGGATGAACGGACATATCAATCAAAAGCTCTCTAACATATCTTCTTACCTTTAAGCCTATCAAATTACTTATCCTCTCTTTCTGCTCTTTTGAGATTCCAAACATCTCCATCGCTAAGCCATAATAAGGAGAAAAAAACTTTTCTGGGTGCTTGCAGACACTTTTAGTGATGTCGATAGCCAAATCCTCAAATACACATACGCTGATAACTCTCCTAAACCTTTTGCTGGCAGGCTTGCGATAAAGTATCATGGCATCTTCAATTCTCTTATCAGAATGCGCAATTAAATCCTTAAACTGCCTGTCATCTGGGCGAGCGCTTGCAATCATGGCAACATAGGTTTCACTTAGGCAATACTCAGCAGCAAGATCCTTATTTGTAACAATGGCTGCCAAAGTCTGGATTTCCAGTTTTTCTTCTGTTGTTAGGTCAGGCTTAGGGAAGAAGCTTAGTATATAATTTGATGTGAAATATCTTACGTAGCCGTCATCAAACCTATATTGGTAAGCATGTATGCTAGAAAAAATATCATGAACATCACCTGGAGATACATGCTCTAAAAGATAAGCCACTTGCCCAG
>JAGVZX010000047.1 GCA_018302185.1 Candidatus Woesearchaeota archaeon | reverse complement strand
TGCCATGTACCTGTAAGCTATAAACTACTGCAACAGCATCCTGTGTTAATTTTTCATTTACTTTAGCAGCGATATCAGGTTGTTGTGAGCTAACTAGAGTAGCATCTTTAGCTGCCTGAGGCTCAGCAACTAATTCTGCTGCAAGTCTCGTTAGGCATTGCTGGAAATCCTTAGATCCATAATTTGCCTCACTGAATTCATGTCTTGCTTTTCCTCTTTGGATCATCCAATATAACATACGTTGCCCATCTTCTTTATTGGCAGGAGCGACACCAGTTGCCATGTATAATAAGGAAGCTAGAGTCATGGCATTATTGCGTATCGCTTCACTCATCTTGGATTGAACTTCATTACCATACCCAGCAGCCACCATTTCAAATTTCTGCCTATAAATCTTTAATAGATTGCTTATTCTAGCAATTTTATGATCATAGACTCTTCTAGTAGACCTTTCAGGCTGACAATTAATATCTACAAGAAGTTGAATAACTGTCCTATACAAACCATCTCTGACCTCTTCTTTTGTAAGCTCAAATTCATTTATGCACTGAGTCAAATAATCCATGCCCTCATGGAAATATTCGTCCGTTGAGTCATCACCCCTAGGGTGCTCTGCCAAAACATTTGCTCCATGGCTAGATGCGTGTTCGCTTCTTGTTGCAATTTCCATGCCTATTTCAGCAACTCTCCTTGTTATAGCTTCCTTTTTCAATGCTGCTTTGTTATATCCAAATATTTCCTTTAACTTTCTTACATTACTTAATGGGATATTTGAATTTAGAGCTATTTGTGTTGTTCTATCAGTATAATCTGCTGCATTTAAGTTGCTGTTAGCTAGAATTGTTTCTAATGCTTGAATAACTGCACCAGGATGTTTAGGCTGCCAATTTAATTCACGCAAAGAATCTTCAAATGCCTTATAGGCAATAGCTTCTCTACTTGGCAATCCAAATGCATTAGCCAATAAAACAGCATCGCTTAACATCCAATGATGGGTTCTTCCTGTCCTATCATCCCATCTCTGAACATAATGTGATCCAATTGAACCAGTACGGACATTACCTATAGCAGCACAATAAGTATCAACTGCACCTCTAACTTCAGGATCAGAAACCAAGCCTAAAGTAGTTGCAAAATCTATTAATGCAGTTGCATCACCGCGATAATGATCAGCTAGCGTTTTTGTGAGGTGTTGTCTTCCTAGTGTTTTTGCCTCTTCTGCATCACCTAATCTAAAGAAACCTAAAGCTCTCTTGCCAATATCGCCTATTTTAGTTAGTTCAGTTCTGACTGCATCATCAATAGCCATATTTATCCCCCTCACAAAGATTGAATAATGATTATATATTGCTTATATTTAAAAATTTTCTTGTTTTATATAAATATTTACTACAAAAATAAGTTAGAAGTAAGTTTGAGTTAATTGTATGAAGAATTTACTAAATACAATCAAAAATTAAGTTGATTAGTAAGTTTATTAAACTAAACCGCTTTTTTAAGAATGATGGGAAGAAAACAGGAAGTTCTCAAGAAACTTAGGAATACATACTGCAGATTACGTCAATCTAAGATTTCTGGTGTTGGAGTATTTGCGATAAGGGATATCCCTAAAGGCATTGATTTATTCTATGATGTCAAAGAGCCTAAATGGACAAAATTTCATATTGATGAGTTTAAGAGCCATGATAAAGAAGTTCTGAAAATGATTGATGATTTTACAGTGATAGAAAAAGACGGCAGTGTCTATATCCCAGACTGCGCATTTAATAGTTTGGACATTTCATTTTTCGTCAATAATTCGGACTCACCTAACCTGGAAACTAATGACGGAGCTTTCCCATTTACAACATTAAGAAAGATCAGGAAAGGCGAAGAGCTTACCATCAATTATGGGGCATTTGACCATAAGCATAAGAAATGAATAATATTTAGCTTAGATTAATAAAATAGATTCTCCGAGTTTTTTCCTGTCCTTGAATCGAAAAAGCTCTTCAGTTTTTACTTTATAAAACACTCGTTTTATGATATCGCTTCGTTCTTCATTCAATTTAAGTCACATAATGGTTATGGCATAGTGTTATGTGCAGTTTTTTAATAAATATTATTTATTTATTTTTTATTCAGTTGATAAAAATTCAACGAGATCATCATCAAAATTATAATCCCAGGTTATTTCTTCACCTGCTTCTATATCTTTTATTGCTCTAAAAACAAGGTGTGTAAGTTTAAGATCATCCTCATAATCAACTTCAGAATTTGGATCAAAGCTGTGATTATATAAAGAGGCATAGCCAAGCATAATACTATTTCTTTTTAAATCCGGCTGTTCGAGATAATAATGATATAGAGTATCAGATTCATCCTTAGTTTTAATGAATTGATTATCTTTTTCTCTCAATATTATTAAAGGACAACATTCAATGATTTCATTTTTAAAGATTTTTTCAGTTGCAATAACGCCTCTGCCTTTATTTACAATTTCAGTGATTTTGATTTTTCGTGGGGGTAATATTTCCATGTTATCTTATCCTAATTTAACCTTTTTAATACTTTGGTTTTAGCTCTCAGAAAACTATTATATGTAATAGGTGCTTTCCGAGCCAACTTGTTCTGCTTATTAAGTCTAATCTTTTTTAATTTTTAGAATTTTTTAAGGATATATACGAAAAATAAAATAGCAGTCACCGGCGCTTTTGATGTTGCTAATATAAAAAATAATATCTCACCTTAAATATCCCCAAGTATGCAGCTTGTCTGATTCTGTGAACCATTTTATGCCGATGTCTGTCCTGTAATACATGTTCAGAAGATTAATGTTCTTGAGCCTGGAATATACTTGCTTTCTTGCCTCTTCCACAGTATTACCAGAGCCTGTTAACACCAAGACATAGCCTGCATTTCCTGCAACGCTCCAGATGTTATTTATCATCTTGACATCTCCCAGATGGACACCATCATGATTATTTTTCTTGAAAAGGATTGAAAGATCCTGATAGATAAATGCCTCATTCTGATCATCAAACGGAAAAGGAGGAACAGCAACAACCACACCTATCTGGAAGCCTCGAGCAACCTTAAGATCTATTTTTTCTTTTTTCGCTAAATCATATAAGAATTCACCCATAGGAGTAATTATGCCTTCCATCTGTATGCTAATGGTTGGATAGCCAAATCTTGAAGTTATCTCCAAAGGATATATTCCTTTTGCATTAACTATGTAATTAATGTCAATGTATCCCTGATAGCCAGATTCCTTAAGCTTGTCTTTGAACTTTAGAAGCGTTGTTTCAAATATTTCATTTCCTTCTGACCAGAACATAAGTGTATTTCCGCACCAGACAGGCTTTCCATTTCTACGGACGTACAATGTGTGGTAAGGAACAGTAACGCAATGGACAGTTCCATCATAATCAACAATAGCAGAATCTCTCTTATCAATCCATGCAACAGTCTTCTTTATGCGTTCAATAACTTCATAGCTTGGATTTATTGTTTTAAACTTTCTATCGCCGATTCCGACATTCTTTCTAAGCCTTTGTTTTATAATTCCTACTCTTTCTATCTTTAAAAGAATTTCTTGGACATCATCTGCAAGCTTTTTTGAAGAAGTGTAATAAATCCTAAAGCCATTTTTCTGGAGATTTCCGTCTCCATAGCACATATGATCAAAAAGAATTGTTAACTGCCGTGAGCAGAGCTCCTTATACTCAGTTGGAACGTATTTAGTCAGGGCATTTCCAATAGGTCTTAAATAATTCCACAGCTGTTTATCATGACATACCCATCCATCTTTTGTACGCTTAAATTTAAAAGGAAGCTTTAAGATTACTGGCTCCATCAATAATTTTTTTCTTGGGTTTACCTGCGCAACATGCACACCATAAGTTATGCGATTTGTGCTGCCTTCAGCTATCCAGAGCCCTAAAAATGCCAACCAGTCATCCATCGGCAAATGTATTGGCTGCTTAAATTTTTCTTTCAGAGAACGCCCTCCATAATGAAAAAGTGAAACACCAGGCAAAACAAAAGTATCCTGCTCCCGACCAAGCCATTTAGCATCTCTTGGAGAAACAAACTGTGAAGGAAGATCTTTTGCTTTCATAAAGCTCCAGCTCTGTTTCTTCCTATATGAATTTGCTTCCTGACCAAACATATTATGATCAAGAGTTACACATAAATCAGTAGACCTATTTTTAATCTTCAGAAGTTTTTTATGATTTGTATAATGAACAATTGCGCTTGGCCTATGATATTCAAGCCTTTCTGTCTCAGGATTTAAGGTGGCAAATTCATCTTCATATAAAACATCATTGAACAGCTTCCAGCCTGATTTTGTCAAGACTTCTGTCTGATCATCGTAACATCCCATCTCGCCAGTATATGGACCAATGTCTCCTGGAAATAATCGCTTGTGTTCAAAATTCACGTTGATAGGATAGATGAAATCATCGCCATTGAAAAATGCGCCAACTGCAATCTCAACACCCTCTGCCATCTTCTGAAGCTGGAATTTCTTGATCTTTTTTGCCCATAAAAGTTTATTTTGTTCTAATACTTCAATCAGGTCTTTTCCATCCTCTTCCTGCCCAAGAAATAATATGCCTTTGCTGTCACTTGGAATCGTGCCAGAAGGCTTGAATACATATCTGCCTGGATTTGATTTGATAAATTCATCTGCATCATCAAAATCTGTGAAGTCCCAATGAGGAAGAACCTGAAACCCAAGGCTTTTCATCTCCTGCTGGGCAAATTCCCTGTCCTCCTCGAGCTTATCTGTATATTGTGAGCCGCCTATGACCAACTTGCCTTTTTTTCTGAGTGAATCTGCTTGCTTACCAAACCCAACATCATCAAAAACGATCACATCTGCCCAGTCAACATGCTCTTCCCAGTCATCGACTTTTGTCAAAAAGCCATCATAGACATCCTTGTCAGACTTAGCTTCAATATATGCTTTGACCTCATTGCCTTCTTTCTGGATCTGCCATGCAAGATCTCCGCTTAAGCTTTCAAAAGAGACAAACAAAAATTTCTTAGAGAATTTGGATGAGTTATTTGAATTGTCATTTATAGTTTTATTATTGGTTTCAGTTTTACCATTACCATTAGCTTTATTGGATTCTGATTTACTAGTAGCATTTGATGTTTTAGTTTCATTTTTAGAAACATCTGATTTTGATTTAGAACCAAGTTCAGAATCTTTTTTGAATCCGTTTGACATATAATAGTTAATAAAAATTTAAAGTATAAAAAGGTTGCTTTAAAATAGAGTAAATATTTTTTTAGTACAGAAGATTAGTATCTACCATTTTTAAAAGTAATTTGTTATTTAATATTTTGAATTAAAACTTTATTCAATAAAGAAAGATAATAAAGCGGGTCCGACGAGGAGAACGAATAAGGGCAAGCCCTTATCAACCTACGGTCAGTTTCGCTACGCTCAACTGCTCTATTTTTATATTAATGAACCATATGACTTAGAATAATATAAAGCGGGTCCGACGAGATTCGAACTCGCGACCGCTTGATTAAGAGTTTCGCTGAATAATATCGCAAGCGCTCTACCAGGCTGAGCTACGGACCCACATTGTTAACAAGTTTTTGTTTTAAATTTATAAAGGTTTATGTTTTTTAGATTATTATTGATTTATCGACGTTGAGATAATTGTTTTTGCAAAAGATATATAAAGCAATAACTATTTTACCAGCTTTATGGGCAAGAAGAAAGAAGAACAGGCAGCATTAGAGCAGCAACAGCAGGAAATCAGAAGAACAAAGACTCCTCGAGGCAGAGAGGTCTATGGACTGATAGAGCAACGCCTAGGCGGCAACAGGATGAGAGTAAGATGCTTAGACGGCAAGATTAGGGTTTGCAGGATTCCTGGAAGATTGAAGAGAAAGCTCTGGGTCAGAGAAAGAGACCTTTGCATAATCGAGCCTTGGGAATATTTAGGAGATGAGAAAGGGGATATAGTGTTTAAGTACAGGCCAACACAGGTAAATTATCTCAGGCAGAATGGGCAATTAAAAGAGCTTGAGCAGATAGAAGAGTTCTAAGAGTTATTTACGATTAGTTTAGGTTTTTTAGAGAATGCATTTGTAGGTTGGAAAGTGTAGTTTCAGATGAAACCATAACATAGTTTCAATTGAACTAAAAGATTAAGGGATTTGTTTAAAGAGGGCTATAATTTCTAAAAGCAGTGGCGACTGCCGACGAACACTAGATTAGGCCATCAATTAGTTGCTCCTCCTCTACGCTTCGATGATTAGTCGTGGTAGTAGAAAAGCTTTGCGTGTAAGATTAGTAGATGGTTACATTGATACCATTGCCCGTCGCAACATTGGCAGTGTTATATTAGAATTATGTTCGTCAAATAATGGCAGTCGCCACTGCTTTGATTGAACCAAAAGATTTTTAACAGCAATACATTTATATATATTTTAGATAAATATTTGGTATTGAGTAGTAAGTTAATTTATTTTAATCATAGCGAATAAAAGAAGGTGTTTCATGCCAAAATTCCATCCATAAGCTTTGAGAATCTGTTTGGGTTGATAGGATTATCCTCTTTAATTTACCTTATTCTGATCTATCTTATAAAGCCAAAGCCAAGGACACTATATATACCAAGCCTGATGTTCATCATGCAGTTCCGCGGCCAGAGCAAGATGAGGTCATTCTTCAGGACTTTGATACAGAACATGATGTTTCTGCTGCAGTTTCTTGCACTGCTTGCGCTTGGATTACTTATCGCCCAGCCATATATGATGGTAGAAAAAGATGTAAGCTCAAAAAACACAGTTTTAGTCATAGATGTTTCTGCCTCGATGCAAGCAAAAGAGATTGAGGGGATGAGATTTGAGAAAGCAATTTCAAAAGCAAAAGAGCTTATTGGCACAAAAAACACCATAGTGCTTGCAAAGAATATACCAACAGTTGCCCTGCAAAAAGCAAACGGCAGAGACACAGTGGATTTTCTTAATGCATTAAAAGCAACTGAATCAACAACTTCTTTGGGAGAGGCTATACTCCTAGGTGGGCAGATGTTGGGAGACGAGGAAGGAAGAGTGCTTGTGCTATCAGATTTTATCAACACAAAAGGGATCAATCCAACAACTGCGAAAGTTGTACTGCAGTCAAAAGGCCAGATAGTTGATTTTATCAATGTGGCAGAGAGCAATGATGATAAGAAAGGCAGTAACGGAAATGATAAAGAGGGTAAAAGTAAAGAAAGTAGATTAAGCAATGTTGGATTTGTTGACCTTAACATAGATGAAACTACAACAATACTGTTCATAAAGAATTTTAATGGTGAGCAAAAAACCGTTAAGGTTAAGGTAGGTAATGAAGAAAAATCATTGACCATCGCTGCAAATTCTATCGAGCAATATGCATTCAACACAATATATGGTGACAAAGCAGCAAGTTATGTCGAGGCAAAGATTGTCGAGAAAGATGCAATCAAGGATGTTGAAGTCACAGTAAATGAACCTCCAGTGATTTCAAAAGATAAATATGATGTTTTCCTGTTTTATAATGTGGACGGGGAACAGGTATTGCCAGGAAGTTTAGAAGGTATAATCGAACACGTCAAGAAAGGTTCATCTGCGATAATACATTCGCAGAAAGACATCAGAAAGATAAACTATAAAGGACTGTTGCCAGTAGAGATAATTGGTGAAGCAAACAATTCTTTCCTGGTAATCGATCAGGTAACAGAGTTTACAAAAGATCTTGATTTTGGGTTTGTGAGAGATCATGTAAAAGCAAGGATACTTAATAATGCAGTCAGCATAGTCTCAGCTGACAATGGCACAGAAAGCTTGATTGCAACCATGGGCATTGATGAAGGCAGAGTGATCTATTATGGTATTCCTGAAGAAAGTGCTGATTTTAAGTTTACACCATATTACCCCATTTTTTGGAATAACCTGCTGCATAGCATGGTTGAAAGCGTAAAACTAAAAGATCTGCATTTTGACACTGAGTCAACGATAATTCTCAAAAGACCATTGCAGATAGAAAAGCCAGACGGTAAAAGCCAGACAACATCAACGTTGCTTGGAGATTTTGCCGGGATATATAAGATAGGCAAAGGTGATGAGAGAAAGATAATTGCTGCAAACTTATTGAGCGCAGAAGAATCCAATATAAATGTCAAGCAAGAGATAGGAGAAGGAATAAGCGAATTTAAGTTTGAGATTGTCAAAGAAAGCCAGAAGCTTAATCTTGAGCTTTACTTGGTGATTGCTGGAGCGATAATCTTGCTGATAGAGTTATTGTATGTGAAGTTTAGAGGGGATATTTAAAATGGTATTTTTGGCAGAAGCAGCAATTAACACAATAAGGGGTGTTTTCAGGTATCCTAAATACTTATTTGTTATACCGCTTGTAATCCTAGTTCTTTATTATCTGATAAAAAAGGATTTCATGCAGGCAGATATGAGATTTGTCAGTGTCAGAAAAAGGCTGAAACTGTTTATGTTCCTCAGCAGGGCATTGATTTTCACTCTCTTGATAATAGCAATAGCCTCGCCATTTACCATCAAAGAGAAAACTGTGCAGCGAGACCCATTTATCAAACTGATAATAGATAACAGCTCTTCAATGAATATATTTGAGATGCAGAAAGTTGCAGAGTTAAAAGCAGAGCTTGAAAAAGAAATAGCAGTGGAAGCCAAATACATAGGCAATAATGAAGAGTCAGCATTAGGAGACGGCATACTTCAGAATCTTAAGACAGAAGAGAACATATTATTGGCAACTGATGGACAAAATAATAAAGGCGCGCAGCTGGGCGACGTTCTTTTGCTGGCAAATAAGTTCAATGCATCAATAAATACATTGAACATACCGATAATAAAAGATGATCTTGCTGTTTCTGTCGATGGGCCAAGCAGGACAATGAAAGATGTTGAGAATCTTTATCAGGTGAATGTGCATAAAGTAGGAAATGTAAACAGGTATAAGATAAAAGTAACAGTAGATGATAAGGTAGTGGTTGAGACAGAAAGCACTGAGCTGCAGCATAAATTTGTTTCTAAGTTCAGCGAAGGAAGCCATCGGATAACTGCAGTTGTGACTCCTATCTCGCAGAGTGAAGATCATTTCAGCCAGAATAATGTGTATTATAAGACTGTAAGAGTGATCAAAAAACCAAGAATACTTTATTATTCAAAAAGCGCTTCGCCGATGTATGAATTACTGACGCAAGTATATGATGTTGACCTTACAAGCTCATTAGCAGGAGTTGACTTCAATAAGTATTATGCAGCTGTGATAAATGATATACCAATTTTGGATATAGAAGGCAGTGTAAGCGAAGGAAACAAAAATAATGCAAATAATGAAGATGATAGGAAAAATGTTGACAAGCTCATAGAATTTGTGACAGATGGAAATGGGCTGTTAGTAGTTGGCGGCAAAAATTCTTTTGACAAGGGAAATTATAAAGGAAGCTTGTTTGAAAGCTTATTGCCTGTATTTGTTGCAAAGCCTGGCAAAAAAGAAGGTGAAGTTAATGTCATGATAGCAATTGATATATCTGGCAGCACAGGCCAAGAATCAGGAGATGCTACAGCAGTTGATATAGAGAAAGGGCTAGCGATCAGCGTCATTAGAAATCTAAGAAGGGATAATATAGTAGGAGTCATTGCATTCAACACAAAATCATATCTTATTGAGCCGATAGGATTTAAAAGCAAAAAGACAGACATCGAAGATAAGATAAAAAAACTCCAGTATGGCGGCGGCACTGTGATAGGAGAAGCCATCAAGACTGCAGATGAGATGCTTGAGAAGGTGTCTGGCAGCAGGAATATTGTGCTGATAAGCGATGGTGTGACAACAGCAGAAGTATATGCTATAGAGAGAGCTATCTGGGCAGGAAAGACAGGCACAAAGATATATACAGTTGGAGTAGGCAAGCGTACAAAAGAATGGATGCTTGAAGAATTTTCCAGAGTTTCAAACGGAATCTATTTTAGAGCAGACCAGACTAATCGCTTCAAGATATTATTTGGCAACACAGAAGAGATACCTGAGACAGAGAGATTGAACATAGAGATACTTGATGATAATCATTTCATAACAAAAAATCTTGCGATCAAGAAAGCAAAGATATACGGCTTCAACCAGGTTGTGCCAAAAACGCCTGCAAAACTTGTAGTGGCAACAACAGGAGGAGATCCATTAATAACAGCATGGAACTATGCGCTTGGAAGAGTTGTTGCATATACTGCAGATGATGGGTCAAGCTGGGCGCCTGCAATGCTAACTTCAGAGAATTCAAAGATTGTTGTAAGGAGCATTAATTTTGCAATTGGTGTACCAGATAGGAAAGAAAGAAATGTATTTGATGTCAAAGACACAAGAATAAATCTGCCAACTGAGATATTTATAAGAACAGAAAATCCGCCTAAGGTTGAAACTGGAGATGCTAACTCGCAGCAGTTTGTGTTCTATAAGATAGATAAAGAGACGTATAAAGCTGAAGTGGTTCCGCAAAAGCTTGGGTTTAATAAGGTAGGTGAAGTAGAATATGCAGTCAACTATCCTCTGGAATATGAGGCATTAGGATTAAATCCTGAGTTAGGAAGCATTGTCCAAAGTTCTGGCGGGAAAGTGTTTGAGGCAAATAATGCAGAGAAAATAATTGAAGAAGTCAAGTCAAGAAGCAAAAGGATAATTGTAGACAGGGTAGACATAAGATGGTATTTTATAGCGATTGCAATCATAATATTACTGATGGAAATAACCATAAGAAAGATAATAGAGCACCATAAGGCAGCGAAGATATAGAGAAGATAAAGAATAAATTATTAAATGCAAAAAAGCAACAGCCTGCACCGCCAATCAGGTGGGCACAAATCTAAAAATGATGCCAAGTTGCGACGGGCAATGGCATCAAGTGACTATGCGATGAACCAATGAAATGATTTACCTTATAACACAAATATGGCACTAAGAGTAGAGGAGGAGCAACTCTTCTACTAATACTAAGACAGTGCCCACGGCGTGCAGGCTGTGGCTTTGATGATAATTAAGATATAACCCATACTCAAAAAAGCAACTTATATAAACCAAAATAATATTATAATAAGATAATCAGATAGAACAAGATAAATAAAGTAAAATAAGATAATAAATCTAACATCATGTGGGTGCAACAAAAATGAGCTTCATAAACAGGAATGCAAATCTGATATTATTGTTCTTGATAGTTGGCAGTGCAGTAGCGTTAGTAGGGTTGACAGTCTTTTTCCAGAGAAATTTTACAGATGTCAATCTTCGCTATAATGAGAAGCTCGGTGCATTGAAGAATATTTCTGACACGTTGGAAAAGCAGCAGAGCTTAGTTATCCAGGCAAAACAGGAGCTTGACTTATTGAGGGCGAGAGATGTTGATTTCAGCCAGAAATTTACGTCTGTCAAAGAGACAAAAGAAGGCCTTGAGGATGAAAGACAGAAGCTGTTATTAGATAAGTCAGACCTTACGTTAAGGCTAGCAAGAGCCGAGACTAATGTGACGATATTAAGCGATGAAGCAAGGAAATTCAGCTTACTATACAGAAATCTGCAGGTTGATTATAGCCAGCTTGAGAACGATAACAGCGCACTAAGAAGCAAGGTCAATAAACTGGAGAAAGAGATCAAAGAACTGAAAGGCAGCACTTAAAGATAAAAAAAAGAATAAAGGAAAGAAGCTGAAGGTAAAAAATGGCAAGCTTTGAGCCGGTAGCAAGAGCAGTAAGGGAAGTAAAGAATGTTTTATTGGAGATCAACCTAGTCTATTCTTTTCTTGATACATTGATAATTTTTCTATTGTCATTCTTCATCACATTCCTTACGAATGTGCACTGGTATTTTGCGATGATACCTACAGCACTTTATTTTATCCTGCATGTCACGAAGAGAGTTGGAAGCATCAGCCTGCTCAGGGTTGAGGAGAAAGTGGCAAGCTTAAGTGAGCAGCTAAGGACAGCAGCTGATAATGTAGGCAGGCATAATGAGATAATAGACCTCCTAAACAAAGAAGTGCTGTCAAAGATGAGGGATGTTAAAGTCTCTTACTTCATAGATTTCAAAGATCTGCTTGGCAAAATTTTTGCAATGTTCTGTATCTCTTTCCTGATAATTTTTGTAACTAGCATGAATGTAAGATTGGTTAATTTTGGTGATATGTTCCACATATCAGAAAAAAGCCTTGAT
This sequence comes from Candidatus Woesearchaeota archaeon, assembly GCA_018302185.1. Taxonomy (GTDB): domain Archaea; phylum Nanobdellota; class Nanobdellia; order Woesearchaeales; family UBA10200; genus UBA10200. Next base: position 6,759 of record JAGVZX010000047.1, on the reverse strand, counting down.
TTTGATAGAGGCTCTGAGAATATAGCCAGCGATGGCCGCGACTTAGAAGCAGAAACACAAGGCAACTCTGATATATTTGGAGACCCTTCAGTAAGGGAGGCAGGCAAAAACCCGATTAGCCTCCAGCTGAATCCTGTGGAGAGCGAGATAAATCTCAATGAATTCAAAGAAGTTGAGCCTAAAGATTTTGACAATGCGCCTGCGCCAGGAGAGATTTCTGCGCAACAGGATGCTGCTTATGACAGAGAGATTGCAAGAGAGTATAAAGAGGTTGTAAAGAATTATTTTGACAAGATAACATAAAAAGAAATACAGACTAGGGCAGTTGAGCAAAGCGAAACTGACCAATTTTGATTAAACTTTTTTAAAAAGTTTATTTGACAAGATAACATGAATAATATTGATTTAAAATTAGATAATATGGCATTTTGAGCAATGGATTTATAAATAAGATAAAGATTAATAATTAAAAAATAAGATAAATCATGATCATGCTGTAAAAAGCAGGAATAAATAATTAAAAAATAAATTAGCAGCAAAAAAAAGCGGTGAGAATATGTCAAGCTTAACAACAATAGGAAAAGATTTTCAAGATGTGTTTAAGGAACTGGGCAAAGTAGTTGTTGGCCAGCAGGAAGTCATGAAACAGGTTCTTGTTGCGATCATGTGCAACGGAAATGCATTGCTGGAAAGCGTGCCTGGACTTGCAAAAACATTAACTATCAAAACACTTGCTGAAATAATGGAGGACCGATTTTTGCAAATATTGTACTAGCAGATGAAATAAATCGTGCAACGCCAAAGACACAGGCAGCTTTATTGGAAGCGATGCAGGAGAAGCAAGTTACTGTAGGAAATAAGACTTTCAAATTAGAGGAGCCGTTCTTTATTTTAGCTACGCAGAACCCGATCGAGCAGGAAGGAACATATCCATTACCAGAAGCCCAGCAAGACAGATTTTTGCTTAAGATAAAATTAGATTATCCTAGCTTTGAAGAAGAGCTTGAGATTGTTGACAGGTTTGCAGAAGGCACAGGGCAGTTTAACTTAAGGGCAATAGTTAAGAAAGAGCATATTGCAAGATTGCAGACTTACACTAAACAAGTTCCTATAGCAAATGACATAAAAAAATACGCAGTAAAAGTTGTAACAGCAACAAGACAGAGAAAAGACCTAATTGAATATGGAGCATCTCCAAGAGCAAGCATCGCAATTGTCATGGCAGCAAAAGCTAAGGCGCTTATAGAGGGCAGAAAATTTGTCAGCAAGGAAGATATAAAAGAGATGGCATTCCCTGTATTAAGGCATAGGATAGTCCTGAACTTTGAAGCGCAGAGAAAGAACCTCAGCGAAGATGATGTGATTAAAGAGCTGCTGTGATTGGTGTAATAACCAAAATTTTTGTTTTTATTCATTTTTATTCTTATGATAACCGATCAATAAACCACAATATAAAACTATAAAATAATATAATCCTAAAAATGATCGATACAGACTTCCTAAGGCAATTGAACAGGTTCAGCTTGATCCTGCAGAAAAGGATAACTTCTAGTTATACAGGAGAACGAAGATCTACAATGATCGGGCAGGGACTTCTTTTCAAAGACCATACGCAATATGCAATGGGAGATGATTTCAGGAAGATCGACTGGAGAGTATTTGCGCGAACTGATAAGTATTATGTCAAGAGATATGAAGAGGAAAGAAACCTTACTATCCATATAATTGTTGACTTCAGCGCAAGCATGAACTTTGGAAAGCCGACAAGCAAGAGCGATTATGCATCTATGCTAGGCATCGGTTTTGCATACATGGCAACAAAGGATAATGAAAGGTTTGTATTAAGCACATTCAGCGAAAAATTGGATCTGTTCAGCCCAAAAAAAGGCGCTAAACAGCTTGCTGGTATAGTGGCTTACCTTAATGACAGAAAGCCAGTAGGAGCAACAAAATTCGAAGAGAGTATGGCTAAATATAAGAATAAGATTAGCTCAAAATCAATGATCATAGTCATATCTGATTTTCTGTATGACTTAAGCGAGATAAAGAATTCGCTTGCAAGATTAAAAGGGCATGAAATAGTATTGATACAGGTGCTTGATAAGACAGAAAGAGATTTAAGCTTGGAAGGAGAGTATAAGCTGCAAGATCTTGAGACAAAGCAAGTTGTGAAAACTTTTATCTCGCCATCATTAAGAAAGACTTATCTTAAACAGCTCAACGAGCACCAGGCAAAAATAAAAAAGATCTGCGATCAGATGAATGCAAAGTTCTTTATCGCATCAAATGATAAGCCGATATTTGATACGTTCTTTGAAGTTTTGATGTCAAGGTATTTCCAGAGATAAATTTAGAATAGATAAAATATGTTTTAAATAATTATAGTTATAATAATCAGAAAAAATAATTCTATGGTGCTGAATTGCACCTGCCTGTTGCCTGATTGCAGCCATATAAGCATAGCTGATCTTTTAACCAGCTTGTCTTGCATGCTTTATTCTTGTATTCTCTCTGGCTTTCCTGGCTTTCACATTGATATTTATCTGTAAATCCTGAGCTGCATAAAGTGATCCCATCTGGCTCTATGCATGTACTGTTTGCACAGCCATAGTCACATGTTTTCCAGGCTTGCCATGCTTGCTTGCAATAACTGTCAATTGTTTCTCGCAAAATCTTATTTCCTGAGCAACGGTATGTATCTGTATAGCCAGATTTGCATCGTCCAGGAGGTAAGGTAGAAGAGTCTGATGATGGTGCGGTAACTGGATTAGAAGAATCTGATGCTAAAGTTTCGGAGTTTGGATTAGCTGAAGACTCTAACCCAGGAAATGGTTTTTGCTTAATATCCTCTGCAGAAAGTTCAGGTGGCTGAGAAACACCAGGCAGTTGTACATTATCTGATTGATCACTTCGAGCATCATCTTTTAAAAGAGCTTGCCCATAAGATAAGTCATCGGAATAATTCTTAGAATAAATGCTCAATATAAATAGGATGGCTAATACAATTACAGCACCGATTAATATTGTCAGATTATTTTTTCTTTTCAAAAGCAACGCCTCTTTTTTGATTTAAGTTAAGTAAAGAAGAGTAAGTATATAAACGTATATGGGATTGAAATGTGTATGGCAGCTGCCGCCAATTTAGTTGGCACAGATAAGAGATACCTATTTTAAGTTGCGACGGGCAATGCCAACTATTGACTAAGCGATAAAAATATGAAATGATTTACCTCATTACAAAGCTACTTCCCTAAACGTAGAGGAGGAGCAACTTAGTTACGATAAAAGCCAGTGCCAACTGCGGCAGCTGCTTCGTGAATTTTTACTATGCACATATGGGATTGGAAGAAATAGACAAATAAATTATTAGTCATGAATTATGCATTAAACTTTCAATAAATATATAAATCACTATTTTATCTGAAGTGTAATATGGAAGAAAAAAATGATGTGAAAAAGATAAGTGAAGCTTCTAAAGAAACTCCAAAATCTCAGCTTAATGTAGAAGAGATGGCAGCATTCTGCAAAAGAAGAGGATTTGTCTATCCTTCAGGTGATATTTACGGAAGCTTATCTGGATTCTTTGATTTTGGAAGCTTGGGAGTTGAGCTGAAGAATAACATCAAAAATAGCTGGTGGAAGACTTTTGTGCAGAGCAGAGAGGATGTTGTAGGATTGGATGGCGCAATAATCACCCACCCTAATGTATGGAAAGCGTCTGGGCATGTTGATTGTTTTGCAGACATCATATTGCAGTGCAGCAACGGAAAGTGCAAGGAGAAAGTAAGGGCAGATACATTTCTAGAGGAGAAATTAGGGATAAAATTAGAGGGAATTAAAGCAAATGAAGTGAATAAAAAAGTTTCTGAGAATAACCTTACTTGCCCAAAGTGCAAAAGCAGCTTTGAAGAGGCAAATGATTTTAATCTTATGTTTGAGACACAGGTTGGACCCAGCAAAGATAAGAGCAACACTGCATATCTAAGGCCAGAGACTGCGCAGCTGATATTTGCAGACTTTAAATTGGTCATGGAGAATGCAAGAGCTAAACTTCCTTTTGGAATCGCACAGATAGGCAAAGCATTCAGGAATGAGATCTCCCCAAGGGAATTTCTTTTCAGAAGCAGAGAGTTTGAGCAGATGGAGATAGAATTTTTTGTGCATCCACAAAAGATAAATGAATGCCCTGATAAGATGTTTAATGAGATTAAAGATGTTAAGGCAAATATTCTAAGTGGATATGCCCAGGAAAAAGGAAAAGATGTAGAGCAGGTTACGTTTGGCATAATTGGCACAAAATTTACAAGCAAATGGCATGCATATTGGCTTGGAGCAATGTATAAATGGTTTTTGGATTTAGGAATAAAGCCTGAGAATTTGCGTATCAGACAGCATAAAAAAGAAGAGCTAGCTCATTACGCAGGAGCATGTTTTGATATTGAGTATAAGTTTCCGTTCGGATGGAAAGAGATACACGGCAATGCAGACAGGACAACTTTTGACCTGACACAGCATATAAAAGTTTCACAGAAAGATGTTGCAGTATATGATGAAGAGAGCAAGCAGAAAGTAGTGCCTTATGTTGCAGCAGAGCCTTCACAAGGTGTTGAGAGAGCGATGCTAGCGTTTTTATTTGACGCGTATTCGTATGATCCTGCAAGGGAGAATGTTGTGTTAAGATTGCATCCAATGCTTGCGCCAGTGAAAGTTGGAGTGTTTCCGCTTGTCAATAAATTGGATGAAGAAGCGAGAAAAGTTTATGATCTATTGCGAAAAGAGTTTGTATGTGCGTATGACCGCAGCGGCACAGTTGGAAAACGCTACGCGAGAAATGACGAGGCTGGAACGCCTTATTGTATCACAGTAGATTTTGATGGAGTGAATGATAAGACAGTCACTGTGAGAGATAGAGATACGACAAGGCAGATCAGAGTAAAGATTGCTGAGCTGAAGGATGTTATCAGGAGATTGCTTAATTCTGAAATTGAGTTTGAGGATGCAGGGAATATGGTGAAATAATTGTTTTTGATAAACCTATTTAAGTATGTGCATAGTTGATTTTTCTACGCCAGAGCAATGGCTTGTCTCGAAAAGCAAAAAACCACACTTCGCATAGTTTTTTGCTCTTCACTCGACCGTCGCCTGCAAACACTTGCTGTGTTATTAGATTGAAAGTTTCTCTCTTGCAATCTCCGAAACTTTCTGACAGGAATGGTAGATTGTGTTTGCAAAATTGGCGACGTACGCCATTGCTCTGGATATGCACATACCTATTTAAGCAAGCTTTATATATTTCTTGAGTATTGTTGACATATCAGGTTAAGGTTTTGATAAAGAGGTGTTAGATTTAATGGTATTAGAGCAATTATATTCAGCAGAATGGATACAGCAGAAATCCAGATATGCGTTCATCATGGGATTTGCGTATTCTATCATAGGCATGGCTTCTGCGCTCTTTTTGTTTCCTGAGGATCCTGCGTTAGTTGCGGTTGCGTTTACATCCTTGTTGATTGTCCCTAGCTTAAACAAATTGTTTTCTATCGAGGAGAATAAAGAGGCAAGAGAGCAGACATTTAATCTGATAGGATTATTTAAGGACCATATTGACCTATTCAATGTATATTTCTTTTTGTTTATGGGTATACTTGTGACATTTGCATTGTTTGCAGTCATATTGCCGAGTGTTGCAACAAGCAGATTATTTGAGCAGCAGCTTGCGATTGTCGGATTAGCTGGAAAAGCATATGCAAGTTATGATACATTTTTCTCAATTTTGACCAATAATTTTCGCGTCTTGGTATTCTGCTTTTTAGCAAGTTTTATCTATGGCGCAGGAAGCATCTTCATCATAACATGGAATGCATCTGTATGGGGAGCTGTTTTTGGTGCAGTAGCAAAACATTCAGCAGATGTTTCTGGCAACCCTGTGATATATTTGTTCGTTACACTTGGTGCAGTATTCCCCCATATGTTTACAGAAGCAAGCTCCTATTTCTTGGCAGCAATCTCTGGAGGAGTAATTTCAAAAGCAACACTCAGAGAGAAGTTTGGAAGTCCTGAGTTTACCAGAATATTGCAAGATGCACTGATATTATTTGGGCTTTCTTTAGTTGTGCTTGTGATCGCTGCATATATTGAAGTCTATGTGACAGAGAAGCTGATGGTTATGTTTAATATTGCATAGATAAGTAAGTTCTGATTAGGTTTCCCATTTGTTAAGTGTAGGTATAGATTAGAGAGGTTTTTTATTCCAAAATCTTTATATATAAGTTTATATTATTGACCATATACTTGATGATATGTTTGATTAGATATTAGATAGTATTTAATTTGATATTTAGATTTATATATGAATAATTGAAATCAACTCGCTTTACGAAAATGTAAGGTAAAAAATGAAGTTTTCAAGACCAAAAGATGCTGGAACTAGGCTTAAGCAGAACTATATCAAATTAAGAGAGACTAAGCTAAGTCAGTATAATGTAACATTGCCAAAAGGAATAGTTGAAGCTATGAACTTTTCTAAAGGTGATATTTTCAAAGTTTATATCGAGAATGGGCATATTGTGCTGAAAAAAGAATTTATCGCGCCAAAATACCTGAAGGAAGAGAAGCTAAATAATAATAATAATAATGAGGAGCTGAATGATGACAAATAAGGAGTATAATAATGACAAGGGTAAGAGTAATAATAATACCAGTAGTAATATTAATAAGAATACAATTAACGAAGAGCATCAAGAATTTGTTAAAAGAAAA
>JAGVZX010000046.1 GCA_018302185.1 Candidatus Woesearchaeota archaeon | reverse complement strand
GTTGAAGAAATTTGAGTGCTATGAGATAAAAAATCTGGATAAGAGCGAAGCAAGTGAATTAATCAGAACAGTAATTGAAAAAGCCGAGCAAAAAACAATTGATGAAATATTTTCATTAAGCAGCGGGCATCCCCTGATCACAACATCCATTTCCAAAAAATACAATGAAACAAGAGATGTAAAAAAGGCATTTCTGCTGGAACTTCTGCAGAAAAATGGCTCAATCTACAGTTATTGCAATGAATCCATAAATTACTATTACAACCGCGCAAGAGGGCAGACGCTTCTTAAAACAATCCTAAAAATTGTTGCAAATGAAAATTTAAGGCTAAGCGAAATTGCAAAAAAAGTTTACAGGAGCGCGCCTGTCACAAAAAGCATTCTTGAAAGGCTGATGGATGTTGACATTATATACAAGAAAGACAATAGGTTCTATTTTGCTGACAATGTTTTGAGGCTTTGGCTGAAGCTGACTTCCCAAGGCTACGAGTTTGATGATGTTCCTGACGATAAAATTCTGGATGAGGTTGCAAAAGAGCTATGAGAAAAAATAGATTGATTTGGAATATTGTATTGTTTTTAATAAGTGTAATTGCATTGCCAATAGCTTATGCACAGTTTTCAAATTCATTCACAGGCAGCAGATTGTTTTTGATATTAATCAATTCAGCAATTGTTTTTGTTGTTTTGTTCATTTTGCAGTCATTTTTGATACCCGGGAAATCTGACAAGGAGAAGACTTCAGTCTGGGTAATAATGCTGCTGGCTTCGCTGCTCATTGGATGGTTTTTCGGCAGCCAGGGGTTTTTGTGGCAGCATCCTGTCCTGGCGAGATTTGTCAGCATTTATGTTTTGGTGAACACTTTCATAATTGGGGTTGTTTTATACTTCCTATCGGGATTTTTTGACATCAATAAAAAGCTTGGTTCACCTGAAGGAAAAGGCGGGCTTGGAATAATAATATTCATCATAGCTGCTTTATTCGCAGTTAATATCGGCAATCAATGGATATGGCACCAATCTGTAGTAAAGCAGTTTGTAGATTATTTGTTTGGTGCGCAGGGCTTATTGAATCCGTCACCTCCAGAATATAGGTTATGGGCATTTCTATCAGTAACAACTTTGCTTGCATTCTTCTTCAACGGGTATTTGCTGAAAGGAGGCGCAGGAGGCACAAATAAGGTAAATTATGCCTTGGCACTTTTAATCGGCTCAAGCGTTGCAAGGGCAGGAATAAGCTTTTCAAGCGTTGTTTTGCTTGGAGAAGTAATTTTCACAATTGTCTTGGCAGAGGCTCTGAAGGGAACTGCTCCGGAAATTAAAGGCAAAAGCACCAATTGGTTGCTTGCAGCTTTCCTTGTTGGATGGGCATCGGCTGCAATGACTTACGGGACAGAATACCAGGGATGGCTCGCAGGCATAGTCGGCGCTCCGCTTTGGGCACTGGGATTAATTCAAGTCGGACCAACTGGAGCGCCTGCACAGCCAAGCGGTGTTGGAGGATGGTTTGGATGGATAGCAAAGATGGGTGGGGGTGCCATTGTTTTCTTGGTATTAATACCCTTATTGTTTTTCTTTATCATAGCAAGAGGTGAAAACAGAAGAAGAATTTTGACTTTGGGCTTGGCCGGGATTAAGAAAAGGATAAATGCTATTATCAATCAAGCAAAATTCTACAGAGAGACACCTGAAGGTAGGGAACCTCAAGTATTCAGGGAAAATAGGATACTGCTTCACGCACTGGCAAATTACACAACACGTTCTGAAATAACTTATAGGTATTGGGGCTTTGTTAAACAAGGAAAAAGGATAGGGACTGATATCTTAAAAGAAAAAATAAAAAAGCATACAGATCAGAAGTTACTCAGAAAAGATACAATAGTAACTAGGACAGGCGGAGTAGATAGTGAAGGGGCATATTTTGATGGATGGAACGCTTTGAATTTAGAAGCTGTTGATTTAGTAAATGAGTTCTTTAAGGTATTATACTTAACCTACATTTCAGCTAGTTTAAAATTAAAGGGCACAGGAAACTACAAAAATGAAGACCGCCTGGCCCTAGGAATACAAAGTCTTGCAAATGATGTTAGGACGAAGATAATAAGCAATAGACAACATTACAAGGAGAGAATGGACGCCTATGGGGGCCATCATGTACTTAACGCTTACAGGAACATCATGCTGAGCATGGTTAATGTAACAGGTGATATTCTGGAGCATCCTCAAAAATTTGCAAGACCGGGAGCTGAATTTGATATTGGCGACCAAGTAAGCAAGCCTAAACATGCAGGTAGGGATGCAAGAGGGTTGCCTATTGATGAAGTAAATCAATTTGGGGAGGTCGTAGCTGATATAAATGAACAAAAGAGAAATAACAAATTTGGAAGTATAACCGATCCTAGGAATTACAAAAAGCCTAGAAAAGTCAAGCCCGAAGATATTATAGATTATCCAGACTTTACCCAATTCACAGGAAATATAGAACTTGATTGTAAAGGATTAGCAGAAGATATCAGATATGGGCTGTGGCATCCTAAAAGCAGAACGTACAAGATGTATGAGCAAGCATTAGCAAAGGGAATATCGCCAGAGTGGGCTGATGATCAGATACCACTTACTATAGAGGGAAGCAAATTAAATAATCCGCCGAGCACAGGAGATGAGGCATTTGATATGCATTCACTTGCAAATCCCGGATTGAATGTTTATTGGGGAAGGGAGACATTCAATGTAGGATCTCCTCCAGATAACACTACACCATTCCATAATCCTTATCCCATACTCTCATCATTGGGTATAAAGAAATTTTTACAAGAACGGGTAAGGCTTGACATGAAAGATCAAGCCAAAGCACAGGAATTTTTAAACAAGTATCCTGCTGATACAGGAGCCCCAGAGAAGGTTACTGTGGGCGGAAAAGTAACAGTTCCAATAGGTACAACATTAGGAGAGGGTAAAGAAAAACCCCAGTAAGATGGTAGAACAAACTGTAGGAAATATAAAACAAAGTACTAGCGCCGCAATGGAGCCAATAGACAATAGAGATAGAGTGATAGACATACTTGACAAAGTTGAACCTTTGATAGGTTCGATAGAATCTTCGATCAAAGTAATTAAGGATTATCAGATGATGCTATTTGAGCCAAAGTTATTGTTTAAGTACAGAAAAAAATGGATAGCATTTTTAATTGCTTTTAGGCTGTTTAATGACTACAGGATGTCAAAACCAGCGACAGCTGCTGATATTAAAATCATTATAAACAATATAAGGTTATACGACAATGAACTTGCTGAAGAGATTGAAAAAATATTTCCACTAGCCGAAAAAAACAAGGAAATTTTTTCAGGCCTATTGAAAGCATTAGGCAATGGAAAAGAATATTTTGTGTCTTATATATCCACACATTTAAAAGAATTAGTTGCCGAAGCTAGTTCCATAAAAGATGCTAGGTTGTCACAACGACTCATCGCCCTTTTTTCTTCAGTAAGCAACTATGAAATCAACTACTTATTACAATATAGTCATGATATGGACAATTGGCCCACTTATGCTTGGACACATAACATAGGATTTTTTATAAGAAGGATTGATATGTTCCTAAAAGGTGGGTTTGAGGATGGTGTGCAATTTATGGGTATTTACAATGATTTTAGAGATTCAAAATTAACCAAGTCGATGCTGCAAGATACGACAGTAAAAAATCTGCAGTTATTTAATAAGCAAATAGGTTACTTAAATTCATTGATAGATTTATGTGAAAAATCAGAAACAAGCGGTGAATGGGAAGGTTTTTACGGAAAAAAAGGATTTTGGGGGATGAAAGGAGATGAAAAAGGGAAAAATTTTGATGAGTATGCAGATGAATTTAGGATAAAGTATGGGAATAAAGATTTCACAGAAATTTTGAAAGCGCAAAAGGGGCAAATTGGCGAAAATCCAGAAGGGTGGGGCGGAAAATGGAAAGGAAATATACTACTCCAAGAAGGCTTCCTACAAAAATTATTGAAACTGCTTATGCACCCCACTTACCAAAGGAAAAAGATTATACTTCAGGCTTCAGAAGCATTGCATAAAATATTCAAGGAAAGGGTGGATGAATTAAATGCAAAAAAAGATGAATTATTAGAAGAACTGATTAGACTACTTCAAGAATTAGAAGGTATAGGCATTGCAAGGGAAAAGGTAATCAGGAAATTTGAAAGTCTATTGAAAAGAAAAAAAATGCTGATTCTAAGAGAACTGGAAAAGAATATAGCCGACTTAGTTGCTGAAAGTGGAAGTGTATTGGCAGATTATGAAAAACTTTCGACGGAGCAAGAACAAGTTTTCGGCAAAATAGACCCAGAGTATTTAGCGAGAATGACTACAAAGCTCGTTAATGAAAGAAATTTACATCTTTCTTTTGAAGGGAGACAATTAGCAACAGGGCAATTTTTAAGAAAAAATGACATTCGTGGACTTACATTGACCGGACTCGCGGACAAATTCGCTGAAAGGTTACAAGTTCGAAAAGTTTCACTTGAACGATTCGAACACCTTAGTGAAGAAGATATTAAATACTTGCAAAATTTGATTCCAAGAATGATTGCCATGATAAAAAGACTCACTATTGTTTATAACCTTATTAAAATTGAAATGAAAAAAGGGTATGTTGAAGTTGAGATTAAAGATTTAGATTTTAACAACAGAAAAAATAAGGATTTTGAATTTTCCCATATCAAAAGAGTGATTAATAAACTGGTATGAGGGTGTGAATAAAATGGCAGAGCCTAACCAAAAACAATCTGAAGAACCTAAATTTAGCTTATTCAAGCCATCAGAGTGGCCTGGATTTATACGGAATTGGTTTGTAAGATTACCGATATTGGGAAGGTATAGGATTGGGAGGATAAAGGTTGGTGAAAGAAGGCATCCTATAGGGCACGATTTAAATAAGACGTGGTTCCCAAAAAACAAGACATGGTTTGAAACCAAACTAGAAACAATAGAACAAGGTTGGGCTTCTCAGGGTACACACTTAGGGAAGGAAAAGACAGCCAGGGTAATGGCACATTGCGTGGAAATCCTGATGGTATTGTAAAGCTATACGAGGAATTGGGTGCTTATTCGGACATAGAAAGATTAAGCATTGAAATTGGCTTTTTTGAAGTTGGAACTGGTTATTTTGAGGAGAATTCCTTTTATGGAATACCCCAAGATCCTAATTTGTGGAGAGAACTTCAGTGGGATGTGGAGAATGAAGAAGTAAGCAAAGTAATGAGAGATTCTTCACTTTTAAGAAATTTACCATTATTGAAACAAGTAAAGTTAGAGTCGGGTGTCGTTTACAATGATGGCAAAAGAGAATTCAAAGAGATTCTTCATTGCTTTGGATTTGCAAATGCCGAGGCTCTGGCAAAAAGGATTATGGATTATGACTACCAATTTAATACAGAGGGATTACAGCGTACGAATATAGAAGTCACTGTTAGAACAAGGCTAACTGGCGCTGCAACGGCACTTCGAACATTAATGGAAACAATAGCTGAAGTGGAAAAAGAAACATTTCAAGAATTAAATAAGCTGACTGGAATGGCTGAATCTTACAACACTAAATGGACAGATCAGGTAAATAAACTAAGCCCTGCAGCCAAAAAAATCGCAGTTATAAGGTATCAGCATACATATAGGGTAATAAAACAAATTCATTATGATAAAGTAACTGAAGAAATAGCAATAAAGGGAAAAACAGTAATGGAGCAAGATGAGGAAGGTAAATATGTGAAAGTTCTAAAAAGATATTCTTTGCATAGAAATGTCATTATAAAATTAAAACAGGAAAAGAATATTTATGAAGAGGAAGAGGAAGAGCTAAAAGAAGAAATTAATAAGTTGAGAGAGAATGTTGAAGAATTAAAAAAGATTACAGAAGAAACAGCCGATGAAGAAGAAGCAGATGAAGAAGAAAAGAATAAGCGTCTGTCGAAGCGTCTGTCAAAAATTAAAGGATATGAAGATAGGATAAAGAGGTATGAGGAAAGGCTGGAAAATATAAAATTTGACAACATAATGAACAAAGGAGAAATCATAAATAAAACCACCCCTAAAATTCCTCGAAATGAATTCTGGCAAAGGCCAGAAGAATATGGTTATGGGCTTGATGAAAATGGGCATCCCCTTGAAATAGACCCGGATACGGGAGAAATTCTTATTGATAGATGGTGGAACGAGATATCACAAAATAGTTGGCAATTGGAAACCATAGCAAAAAAACCTGGTGGCTTGGATTATTTAAAAAGGCATTTAGACGGGTTTGTGGCTACCATAACTGGGCCCAAGGATGAGCCAAAAGTAACAATTATAAACAAGGGTTCAAGAAGAATAAGGCATATAAGAGACGAAAGGTTCCATGGTTATGTGGATTTGCTTGAACTTGGCACTTCAATTTATAGTGACTGGGATTCGTTTAGGGACGATCTAAGAGATGGGAGATATCACAGGCATTCCAAGAGCGTTGCAGACTATGTAATAGAAGGGGAAGGGGGCTTTGATGATAATCTTTGTGCACCTTATCCTAAGGTATTGGTACAACCGCCAGGAGAGGTAGGAAGAAGCAAGGGTATGCACATAAGAAGGAGAGGAGTAATTCCAACTAAGCCAATAGGCATAAACATAGATGTTCACAATAGGAATGTATTGATAAATGCAACTCCAAAATTATTTGAGAATGTACGTGCGGAAGAAATGGCAGTCAAACAGAATTACAAAATGAAATTGCCAGATGGCAGCTTTAAAAATGGGATAAGATCTCCTACAAAGTACAACCCAGCTTTTGACAGGCGAGCATTCAATTTGGACTATGTTTATTGGGGAACAATGTATTATTACAGGTGGGCCGGTTATGTAAATGAATGGGATGAAAATCCATTTCCGCATATTTCAAGCAGAGGTCTAGCTTTATATATAGACCACCTTGTAAAATCCGATGTATGGACCTATAAAGATGCCGAAGAGGTGCTTGAGGGCCATAAATTTGATTATGGTGTCAGGGGCATGGGGGAGTATGGAGAAGTGAATCCCGCCAGTGGTAAAGGAATACTTCAAGAAAATTAATTTAATTTTTATTTAAGTTTAATGAGTACCATGTCAAAAAAGCTTTCCTTCATCGGAACCGGAAAAATGTCATCAGCTTTGATTAGCTGCATCCATAGCAGGAAAATCGCCAAGTCGATAATTGCAAGCGACAAAAATGAGAAAAATTTAGATGAAATTAAAAAACAATTTAAAATAAAAACGACAAAAGATAATAAAGAAGCTGTAAGAAATTCCGACATTGTTTTCATCTGCGTCAAGCCGCAGGATATTGACGCTGTTTTGGATGAAATCAAATATGTTATTGAAAATCAGCTAATTGTATCAATTGCCGCCGGAATAAAGCTAAAACATCTGGAATCAAAATTAAAAGGAAGAAGGATAATCAGGGTGATGCCCAACATAAACTGCTTAGTGGAAGAAATGGCAGCAGGCTTTTCTGCAGGAAAATACGCTGCAAAAGAGGACATAAGTGATATTTCAAAGATTTTAAATTCTGCTTTTTTTGCATATTTCATATATGCGTTTGAGGAAGCCGGCATTAAAAATGGCTTGCCAAGAGAAACTGCTTTCAAGCTTGCAGCGCAGACTGCATTGGGAACTGGAAGATTGCTAATGAAAAAAAATTTATCACCAGAAGAATTAATATCAATGGTGGCATCAAAAAAAGGCACGACAGCTGCCGGACTGGAAATTTTGAAAAAACACAATGCCAGAAATATTTTAATAAAAACAATGAATGCTGCTGTCATGAGAAGCAAGGAGCTGGGAAAATAATCAGATTGCAGGCTTGTTAATTTTTAATATGATGTGGCTTTTATCAGGCACTGACACGTAAACCTCTTCCCCGGCTTTTAATGCCAGGCTGTCAACAATGTTTTTATTGAAATACATACCAAGCCTGTCTTGTGATAATTTTATTATTTTCTGCTTTATCTTTAATGGCGTTTCCTTGGCCTTTAATTCTTTGACTACATTTGCAGCCGACTTTTCCTCAAATTCAAAATAATCGCATTTCACGCATTGGTAGCTTGTTGCTTTTTGCTCTGCGCCTTCCACGTTCACCTCAGTTTTTTTAAGGTTGGAGCCGCATTTAGGGCACGCCAGAAATCTCTCGGGTTTTTTTTGTCTCATTTTGCTCACCTTCTTCTTTTTGCATTGATTACATAAAGCGCTTTATTTTTTAGCTCCATTAAAATGTAATATTTGCCAGTTTCAATCTCGTATTTGCCTTCTTTCTTTTTTACGTTTTTGGACGACTTAAAAATAACTTCAACAACTTCGCTCCAAGGCACATCTTTTTCATGCTCTTCCCTATAATGGCCGGTTTTCTCTATACTAGTGAAATAAACCATATCTTACCTCTTTTTGACTATAAAATAATAGTCTTTTCTACTATATAAATGTTGCGGCTTGATTCTGGCATTTTTGTCAAAAGGTTTTTAAGCAATTGTCCAGTTAATGCGAATAATATGGCAGGGGCAATATTGAAAAAGGCAAAATTGGCAAAAGAAGCTTCGATTAAGCTAGCTGTACTTCCAGCAAAAGCCAAGAACAAAGCGCTAATTGCAATTGCAGGCTTCTTAAAAAAGAATCAGAATAAAATTCTGAATGCAAACAAAAAGGATGTTGAAGCAGCAAAAAAATCAAATCTTAATCAGGCTTTGCTCAAAAGGCTGGCGCTTGATGAGCATAAAATAAGCGAAATGGCTGAAGAAGCCAGAAGCGTTGCAGGGCTTGACAATCCAGTAGGAAAAATTTTGTCCCAAGTGGAATTGGACAAAGGGCTTATGCTCTATCAGGTTACATGCCCAATTGGGGTGATAGGCG
>JAGVZX010000045.1 GCA_018302185.1 Candidatus Woesearchaeota archaeon | reverse complement strand
ATATCTTAATCTCACAAACATATGTCTTGGTGCATTAACGCCGGATAAAGGAAGGCCAAGGCTTTGCGCAATTGAAAGATATATCAATGAGGCTGTATTGCAATCAAGCCTCCTGTCTCTTAATGAATGAGAAAAGAGAAAGTTTTCTTTGTTAATTGCTATCCTGAAGTTAAACGTGTTTTTAAGCATATCATCAATTGTTTTTAGTATCTCAAATGCTTCAGCTTCGGTATAATTGCTTTTTATATTGATTCTATCTTTTGCCTCTTCAATAATTCTGTCTAAAAGAATGTAATGCTCAGGCTTTACAATGCCTGTCTCTTGCTGCTCAAATGATAAGACTGCTCTTCCTAGGTTTTTTGAAGCATCTATCCTTTCTTCAAGGGATTGTGATGCCCTCTGCTTATTCTCAGCATTATTTGGCTTATTGTTATCTACAGGCAGAAACATGAGTGAACCTAATACAGTTGCATAAATAACTAAGTCTCTTGCTCTTCCGAATGACGATTTCTTTTTCCCCATCTTTACGCAGCCGTTCTATACTTTTCAAAAACATTATCAGGTGTTGTCGGCAATGCAATGACATTATTTGCATTATATCTGGATACATCAATTGCATTGGTTCCTGTTTTATAACCTAATTTTTACGTTATTTAACTACTACATAATTTTGTTTTTTTCTGGCTAATTCTTGAATCATACTTTCATCATGGTTAGCTCCATAAACCATAATGCCAATTTTAATGCCTTTCTGGCCCATAAATCTCATTAAATTATCAACTGCTATTTGACTTCTTTCTGATCTTAGCCTCTCTGTTGTTGTAAGATAGCCATCGTCCAGAAAATCACTAATTCCTGTCAAACTCTGGTAATAAGCTAAATCATCTCTAAGTTTAGATTCACACTCTTGAAGAAACTGGACATATGCCTCAACTTTAATTATATCTTCAGCTGATGCACCATTTCTTTCCATCTCTTCTTTTTCTTTTGCTATAATTGGCAAAGCTTTTTGGATTGATAAAAGAGGATTTTGAACTAAAAAACCTGAGCCCACATTCTCATGCTCAATATATTTTCTTAAATTTTCAACACCAAATAAAACTTGAGGGACATTGCCATACAATGCATCTGCATATTCACTTCCAGGGGCATTACATTCGCCTTCCTGGAGTGTTTTAGCATACAAGCCTCTTGATAGCCGATTAGATTTGATATCATTCGCAGCAATTCTTACAAGGTTATCTCCAAAATTTGGCAAATCTCCTATTAGTTTATCTATTTCTTCATCTACACTTTTCATTTCTTTCTTAATTCTCAAAAATTCTTGTATGCCCTGCCTTATTTTCTGACTAAGTGCATTATCGATAACTTCTTCCAATCCTTCTAATCCTATAACTCCAATAGGAATTAAAGTTGATATTTGTTTAATGACAGAAATATTTCTTTCTTGAATATCTGTTGTGTGAATATCCGAAACATAAAGTATACAAGTATCACAACCTTCAAAAGATTTTCCAGATACTTCATATCCTGCCTCTTGAAGCCTTTTTACAATAATTTCATAATCAGATAACTGTTTTTGTAAAGCACTATCTTCTTGACTAAACCAATTGTATAAGCTTTTTAATCCTGTAACAACGCCAACACCCTGTGATTCTGCTATTCCATCAACTAATATAGTGCTGCCAATTATCTTAAGCAGATTTCTTCTTGAAATACCATCAGGTTTTTGTTTATTTTCTTGATCTGTCATATTAAGCAGCCATCCTGTACTTTTCAAATACATTATCCTTATTACTCGACAATACAATAATATTATTAGGATGATTTTTTGCAGCATTACTTGCAGCACCACAGCTCCCACAATCACTTCCCTGTTTTCTCTTATGCTCAGCCAATATCTCTAAGCTTCCTGGTGTGCTTGGTGTCATCTGATCTTTTAGCTCAGCAATTGCTGTTTCTATTGCAGGCAAAGTATTGTCTAAATAAAATAATCTGCTGTGCTCAGATGCATCTTTTGCACTAGGATGCCTATCTTTGACTTCATCATAAGTCAGATTGGTTCTTGCTCCATAGGTAAATACGTAAGTGTCTTCTCCTTGAGTAAATCGTTGATGACCTATCAATCCAATTACATCCATGTCATTTCCTTTTACTCCTAATTCTTGCTCTAGCTCAGAGTAAAAGCTGTTGTTCAGTACATCATCTGATTTATCTGCTCTTAGACTACCAGCAGGAACAACAGAGATCAGATTGTTCAAAAACATTGAACTTCTTACTCCAAGAACTATCCTTTCATCAGAGGTAATCAAGACGCCATTCACATAACCTTGTGAGCCTTCCTGCTTTACTAATCCCTGTTTCATTGCTTGGAATCTGTAACTTGAAATTGCTTTGTATTGTACATATAATCTACCGTCTTTATACTGTACACTTTTTGCAACAGCAACTACTTCTCTCCAGTCTCTGTCATACAATATCTTGTCTGCTGATAATCCTGTTTCTTTTTGTAGAGCTTTCAATTCATCTGCAAAATATTTATCATTAGGTTCAATGCCCAATGCCTCAACTTTTTCCACTATATCAAGTTCAGATAATCTATCATCATATACAGTGAGATTGCCATCATCCAAAGAGCCTTCACTATTTTCATCATCACAATCCCCATCACTGCTTTCATTTGATACAATTGTCTCTAAGTTAGAATCATTATCACTACCATAACTACTGCTTGCATTTCCACCATCACTTTCATAGTTACTATCAAATCCGCTAGATTAACCTTCACAGCTGCTGCATTCACTGCTTGAGTCGCTGGTTGATTCTGACATTTTTTAGTTTTAAATTAACTCGCTTCTCTCATCACCAAATAATCTCCTTTGCTCTTATCAAATAAGCCAAGCCTTCTTTCTCTGTCATATGATTCCATTAATGCTGGAGGTGAACCTGGTTTTCTAAGATGAGGAGAGCTATTCATTAATCCCCCTAAGCCATGATCACGAAAGAACTGTGCTGCACCATTCTGTGAACCATCATCTTTAGCAGGATGATTTATAACATGCTTTCTTATCAGCCTAATTTTCTCTTCTCTAGATGCATCTCTGTAATTTGGTATTTGCTGCCATAAAACGTCCTCAACAGCTTCTACCCCTAATAATCTTCCTTCTTCGCCCTGCCACATCCCATTTTCTTTTATTTCCCACCTTCCTAAATATTCTTGTTGTGACCTATCAAACAAACCAACTTTTCTTTCTTTGTCATATGATTCCATTAAAGCAATTGGTGAGCCTTTTTTTCTAAGATGTGGAGAGCTATTCATTAATCCTGCCAATCTATAATCAATAAAGAATTGCCACATACCATTCTGTGAATCATCATTTTTAGCAGGATAATTTATAGCATGCTTTCTTATCAGCCTAATTTTCTCTTCTCTAGATGCATCTCTGTAATTTGGCATTAATCGCCATAAGACATCCTCAACGGCTTCTACACCTAATAATCTTCCTTTTTCACCCCGCCACATTCCCTTTTCTTGTATTTCCCATCTTCCCAGGTAGTGTAGCTGTGACCTATCAAATAAATCAAGCTTTCTTTCTCTGTCGTATAATTCCATTAATGCTTGAGGTGAATCTTTCTTTCTGAGATGAGGAGAATTCTGCATTAATCCTGCCAAATCATGATCCTTAAAAAATTGGAATGCACCATTAGGTGAGCTATCATCTTTAGCAGGATGATTTATAACACCCTCTCTTATAATCTGAATTTTCTGCTCTCTAGATGCATCTTGATAGGTAACAGGAGTTTTAGGTGCTTCTGATACAGGAGTTTCAGGTATTTTTAATACAAGAGGTTCTAATACTATCTCTACTAAATTAACATTATTTTTTTTGGATAAATGTGTTCCATCTGGAAATTTTCCTCTGTCGCCTGCAATTACTTCACCAAGATAGTTATCAAGCGTTGGTCTTTCAATAACTAAGCATTGCTCTTTTCCATCTTTATCAACAACACCATCTCTATATGCTTCATTGACTACTCTGAAAAATTTGCCAGGAGTTAATTTAAACTGCTGCAATGTCTCAGCGTAGCTATGGCTAAGGCGATAATCAATAACACTATCTATTCTTAGTTTTTGTTTTGCCATTTTTTTAGTTTTACATTTAACTAATTCAGTTCCGCCTTCCTAGGGTTATTTTCCTTATACCAACTATTATCTTCTTTTTTTTGCACTCTAGTCATGTTACTGATATTTTTATTTGCACTTCTGAAATGTGAATTACTTGAAGCTTCTCCATTTGCACTCTTGTTATCGCTCCATCTATATGCTTCTCTTCCCTGCTTATCTGCTGCTTTATTGTAACTCTCCCACCCAAGATCAGCGAATGAAAGTATCTTCTCGTTTCCTGCCCTGTCTCCGCCAGCATATGTAAAGTGAGTTGCATCTGCATCAAAGTAAGTTCTATTAGCACGAGTGTAAACTGCACTTTCAACTGGAACTAATCCATCTCCTTTTCCAAATCCTGTTCCGATTACTTGATAGACTGGAACCTGGGCAGCCATCTTATACCTGCCTAAAGCTCCTTCTCTGCCAGATTTATTCTCCAACAAAGCTTCATCAGGGATTCCAAATGGCAATATCATAGGATACAATGGCTGTTTTTTGAAGCTAGCTTCCCTCATATTATTTACATCAGATTCTATCAATACAACCTTGTTCACATACTGCTCTGCGCCGAATTTCTGTGCTGCAGCTAAAGCTATCTTTCCTCCATCACTATGGCCTATTAAAGTGACACGAGCGCTTGTCCTGCCAGCTATCTCTTTGATAAAGTGATATAGTTTTTCACCTACTGAGTTAAAGTCTTCATTAAAGTCATGCTCGTAAGTAATTACCTGTTTGCCTTGCTGCTGAGCTAATTTCAAAAGCTCAACTTGGTTTGCAATACTCTGTTGCCAGCCATGGATATAAATAATAACTTCATCTCCATCTTCTAAACTATGTTCAGTATGCTCGTTCATCTTTCTCGCGACCCTGTTGCTCAACAAAGTATTTGTTCCGTTCTGAGCAATCTGACCAAGCAATCTGGAGTAATTCCTGAATTTTTGAGCTCTTGAAGTATTATGAGGCATTTTAGCTAAAGCTCCTTTTACCTGGCTTTCAAGCTTTGAGATTTCCAATTCAGTATAATCTATACTCTCGTTATTTCTTAGTTTTGCAACTAAACCATCCATTTCCTTTTCATCTATACCTGTTTCCAATGCAGCAACGTAATCTTTTTCATAGGAGGTTATCCCAGATTCTTTTTCCTCTCCACCATGGCCATGCTTATCACTACCATGACCTTCTTCATGTCCGCCATCATGTCCATCACCATGACCTCCTTCATAGCCATCTCCACTATGCTCATGACTGCCATGATCTTCTCCGCCATGACTTTCATGCCCTCCTTCAGAGTGTCCACCCTCGCCATGACCTCCACCACTTCCCTCTCCGCCACCTTCTCCGCCTTCACTCATCTTAGAAGCACCTCCTTAGAGGTTTTAACTAACTGAGAGCTTTCTAATATAGAATTATCAGCTTCCTTGATTATGTCAATTGTTATCTTAACTATGGTTTTTGGCCTTAATTCGCTTTCTAGCATCCTAGGTATGACTATGATGCTCTGGCTGCCATGCTTTGCTATTTTTTTGGTTATGGTGAATTGCTTCATTTGAATAAAAGCCCCCTTACCCTAATTCTGTAACTACTCCCTAGTTATACATAGTTTATACATATTAAGAATATGTAGTATATAAAGCTTTGCTTTTTTAACCACTAGAAAGTGATAAAATTTATTAATAATGATGTTAAAAAATCTTTTAGAAAAACCACTTATTATCTCAGTACATTACTTTTTTTCTTCGTATTGCTTAAAACCACAAATCTTGTCTCCAATGAAATGCACGGTAAATGGATTATAGCCATAGAAGGTATTAGAGATTAGTTTCTCATTAGGAGACGGTGTCGGCTGATATCCCACATGCTTTCTCAGTTCAGCAACTCTAGTTTTAAGTAGTGCTCCATTATGAGTATTAAACGAACTGCCGCCATCTGTCATCTTATACATAAATCCTTGCTCATCAAATCTAACTTGATCATTAGGTACTTTTAACATTTCAGCTATTTGCTTTTCTGAAAGTGGTGCATCGGTCCTTATATAGAGTTTGCCATGCACATCCACATATAAAGTATCACTAACACCAAGTCTGCCTAATGTATCAGAACATTCTTTAGACCAATCTCTAAATATTACACCCACAAATTTATCATCTATTGTGTCTGTTGCCATATATATTTGAAAATGGTACTTATATATAAACCTTTCTATTTTTTAACCACTTAAAAGTGAATACAGAATAATCCAAAATCTAATCAAAAATTTTATATATCCAGAAATATTCCATGTAGATATGGTAGTCAAATTTCGATGCTCAAACTGCAATTATGAATTCATAAATAAAGATAAGACTAAATCAGAGCCTCCTGCGCGCTGCCCATACTGTAGCAAAGTAGGCACTGTAGGATTAAGAAGGCATGTATTAGAGGAAATATAGATATTCTAAGTTATTTTACAATTTAGCCATGCTGCCGGCGAGCACTAGCTTAGAGATTGGATAAGTTGTGCCTCCTCTACTCTGGGTTTATTGGTAAGCAATTAGTTTATGTTTCTTGTTGTGAAGAAATAACTAGCACTTATACACATTGTCGCCCGGCCCTACTCGGCTGTGTTGCTCAATCTGTGCTCGCCAAAATTGGCAGCATGGCTAATGTTGCATTAACAGATATTAGAGTGTAATTTCAAGAAAAATAAGCTTTTGTTGAGAATAATGAGAACTATTCTTAAGCATTGACTATCTGCTCTGCAGGAGCTGCTTGAACTTGCTGTGTTTCCTGCTCTAGAGGCTTTTGCTCACTAACAGATGGATTGCCCAATACTCTTAATGTTTTTAGTTCACTGACTCTTACAGGGTAAATCTTAGATATCCTGTCTCTTACAGACTTCTGCAATGCGCCAGAAACTACATTAGACAAAAATTCCTGCATAACAAGCCTTTTTGCTGCCTGTTGATAAGCGATTTTTGCTTCCTTTCTTAGCCTGCTTAATATTGAGCCAACTGTCTTATTTCTTGTGATAAGCAATGGCTTGACTAGAATTTTTGCTTCATCTTTTGTAAGCACGATAAAGCTGTCTTCAATCTTGTCTTTTTCTCTTCTCACCAGTCTTCTGACAGATGATGGAAGAAGCTCATAGCCGATAAGCTCAGTAAAAGCTTTTTCTCCTCTGACTTCCTTGACTTTAAATCGTATATTGATTGCCTGTTTTTTAGCATCTCTTGCAAGGTTCATAAGATTAAATATCAGATGCCTGCCTACTACACTTTCATTCTCATAAGTAGGAGTTTCCCCTAATGGCTGCTCGTTGAACAGCTTAGGAGCAATTAACGTTAGCCATTTCTTCTTTCTAATCTTTACAGCTGATTGCTTTTTGCTTACCATAACGCATAGAATAAGCCAATTATTTATAAATTATTTGGTTTTGAGCTCAGAAAGACCCAAAAAACTGCCTGATTTTGCCAGCATAGTCTCTAGTAATCTCAATCTTCCAATCCTTTGGAAAGCACTTGTAATAG
>JAGVZX010000044.1 GCA_018302185.1 Candidatus Woesearchaeota archaeon | reverse complement strand
GTGATTACTGTAGTTGATACAACTAAACCTGTATTCCTAGCTACTGTAGCTAGTGAGACAAAAGAATTTGCATTGCAGAACGTTGCTCAACAGATAGTAGCAGCAGATGCAGCTGGAGTTGCTAGTTATTCAGTGAATGATTCTAACTTTGCTGTTAATAATACAGGTTTCCTAGTTAATAATACTCAGCTTGCTGTCGGAACTTACAACTTAAATGTTACTGCTGTTGATGCTAACGGAAATGCTCAATCTAGCTTTGGTGTAATAACAGTAGCTGATACAACTCAGCCTGTTTTCAGCGTAAATGTTGCTAGTGAGACAAAAGAATTTGCGCAGCAGAATGTTGCTCAGCAGTTAGTTGCTAATGATGCAGCTGGAGTTGCTAGTTATTCAGTGAATGATTCAAGCTTTGCAATCAATAATACGGGATTCCTAGTTAATAATACTCAGCTTGCTGTCGGAACTTACAACTTAAATGTTACTGCTGTTGATGCTAACGGAAATGCACAATCAAGCTTTGGTGTAATTACTATAAGCGATACAACTGCACCGATTATAAGTGTTGGTGTTGCGCCTGAAACTAAGGAGTTTGCGCAGCAGGCAGTAGGCCAACAGATTGTTGCAGCAGATGCTGCTGGTGTAGTTTACAGTGTCAATGACACAGATTTCCAGATAAACAGCTCAGGTTTCTTAAGCAATGCAACACAATTGGATACAGGAGAGACGAATACAAAAACATATAATATCATGGTAACTGTTACTGATCCAAGCAACAATGCAGCTTCAAGTACAGGAGTAATTACAGTGCAAGATACAGTTAACCCAGTTTTCACAACTGGAGTGACCACCCAGAATAGGGAATTTGCACAGCAGGGAGTTTCACAGGCACTTGTAGCTACTGATGCAGCTGGCATTGCAGGATACTCAGTTAATGATACAACTAACTTCCAGATAGATGCTGCAACCGGACTATTGACAAACAAGACTCAGCTTGCTGTCGGAACATACAACATAAAAGTATTTGCAACAGATAACCATGGCAGAAATTCAAATAGTGTTGGTGTGATCACTGCAGCTGATACTACTCAGCCTGTCTTCACGACAAATGTTGCAACTGAAGCAAAAGAATTTGCTTTACAGAATGTTGCCCAGACAATTGTTGCAACTGATGCAGCAGGCGTTGCTTATAGTGTGAATGACACTAATTTTGCAATCAATCCTTCAACAGGTGCTTTAACTAATAATACTCAGCTTGCTGTTGGCGCATACAACTTGAACGTAACAGCTACTGATCCTAGCGGAAATGCGCAATCAAGCTTTGGTGTGATTACTGTAAGCGATACAACTCAACCTGTTTTCAGTGTAAATGTTGCAAGTGAGACAAAAGAGTTTGCACAGCAGAATGTTGCTCAGCAGATTGTTGCAAGCGACCAATCTTCTATTGCTGCTTATGCAGTAAATGATTCTAACTTTGCAATAAACAGCACAGGCTATCTGGTAAATAATACGCAGTTGCCTGTCGGAACATATAATATAAATGTAACAGCTACCGATACGCAAGGAAATGCGCAGTCAAGCTTTGGAGTGATTACTGTAGTTGATACAACTGCACCTATTTTCAGTACACCTGTTGCTAGCGAGACAAGAGAATTTGCGCAGCAGAATGTTGCTCAACAGATAGTAGCAGCAGATGCAGCTGGAGTTGCTAGCTATTCAGTGAATGATAGTAATTTTGCAGTCAATAATAGCGGATATCTGACAAATGCTACCCAACTAGCTGTCGGAGCTTATAATGTAAAAGTTACTGCAACTGATGGAAACGGAGTTCAAGGAAACAGTGTAGGCGTAATAACAGTCCTAGATACTACTGCACCTGTAATCACTACAGGCATCACTACTCAGAATAGAGAATTTGCACAGCAAGCAGTTGCTCAGCAGTTAGTTGCAAGCGATGCTGCTGGAATCTCAAGTTATAGTGTGAATGACACTAACTTTGCAGTCAACAGTAGCGGATTTTTGACTAATGCCACACTTCTTGACAATAAGATTTACAATTTAAAAGTCACTGTGACAGACGGCAATGGAATGCAGAGTACAACCACAGGCGTGATAACAGTACAAGATAATACTGCACCTGTGTTTGATAACGGCGTGCAGAGTGAGACAAGAGAATTTGCTTTAGAAGGAGTATCACAGTTCATAATCGCAAATGATGCTGCTGGAATCGCAGGATACACGGTTAACGATACGACTAATTTCCAGATAAATGCTGTAACCGGATTGCTAACAAATAAAACTCAGCTAGCAGTTGGCGCATATAATGTAAAGGTATTTGTAACAGATAATAACGGACAGAATGCAAATAATGTAGGAGTGATTACTATTGCTGATGCGACTGCACCTAGCTTTACTGCACCTATCACAAATGAGACAAAAGAGTTTGCATTACAAGGCGTTTCACAGCAGCTAGTTGCAGCAGATGCAGCTGGTGTTGCAAGCTATGCAGTAAATGACACAACTGATTTTGCGATCAGTGGTTCAGGATTGCTAACAAATAACACGCAGTTATCTGTCGGAACCCATAATCTCAAAGTAAATGCAACAGACAATAACGGAAATGTAAAGCAGATAGTTGGCGTAATTACTGTAGTTGATACTACTAAGCCAGTATTTAGTGCAAATGCTGCTAGCGAGACAAAAGAATTTGCGCAGCAGAATGTTGCACAACAGATAGTGGCAGAAGATGCTTCAGGTGTTGCAAGCTATTCAGTAAATAACTCTAACTTTGCAATCAATAATAGCGGATATTTGACTAATAATACTCAGCTTGCAGTTGGAACTTATAATTTAAATGTGACTGCTCTTGATGCAAATGGAAATGCGCAGTCAAGCTTTGGAGTGATAACTGTCCAAGATACAAATGCACCGCAATTTACAACTGGCGTAACTACCCAGAATAGAGAATTCAAAACGCAAGGAGTTGCACAGACAATTGTTGCAACTGATGCTGCTGGAATCGCAACCTACGCTGTAAATGACACAACAAACTTTGCAATCAATCCTACCACTGGAGCTTTGACTAATGCAACACTATTGCCAGTCGGAGCTTATAATGTAAAAGTTACTGCAACAGACGGAAATGGCGTGCAGAATACAAGCACTGGTGTAATAACTGTGCAAGATACAACCGTACCTGTATTTGATCAGCCAGTTACAAGCGAGCCAAAGGAATTTGCCCAAGAAGCAGTATTCCAAGTAATAGTTGCAAATGATTTAGCTGGTGTAACATACTCGGTAAATGATACTGATTTTGTGATAAATCCAACAACCGGTGTCTTGAAAAATAACACACTGCTTACAGTTGGCGCGCATAACCTCAAAGTAAATGCGACAGATCCTAGCGGCAATTCAGCTGCAAGCAATGGAGTGATAACTGTAGTTGATACTACTAAACCAGTATTTAGCGTTAATGTTGCTAGCGAGACAAAAGAATTTGCGCAGCAGAATGTTGCTCAACAGATAGTTGCAGCAGATGCTGCTGGAGTTGCTAGCTATTCAGTCAATGATACAAACTTTGCTGTCAATAATACTGGATACTTGACTAATAATACTCAGCTTGCTGTCGGTGTTTATAATTTAAATGTTACTGCAGTTGATGTAAACGGAAATGCGCAATCAAGCTTTGGAATGATAACTGTAACAGATACTACACAGCCGGTATTTAGCGTTAATGTTGCTAGCGAGACAAAAGAGTTTGCGCAGCAGAATGTTGCTCAGCAGTTAGCTGCTAGTGATGCTTCTGGAATCGCAAGCTATTCAGTGAATGATTCTAACTTTGCAATCAATAATACTGGATATTTGACTAATAATACTCAGCTTGCAGTCGGAACATACAACTTAAATGTAACTGCTCTTGATGCTAACGGAAACGCACAATCAAGCTTTGGAGTAATCACAGTTGCTGATACTACTAAGCCTTTATTCACATCTAATGTAGTAAGTGAGACAAAAGAATTTGCACAGCAAGATGTTGCACAACAGATAGTAGCAGTAGATGCAGCAGGTGTTGTGAGCTATTCAGTAAACGATAGTAATTTTGCAGTTAATAACAGCGGTATATTGACTAATAATACTCAGCTTGCAGTTGGAACATACAACTTAAATGTAACTGCAACAGATGCAAACAATAATCAACAGACCAATACTGGTGTAATAACTGTAAGCGATACTACTCTACCTGTATTTACAACTCCTGTCGCAACTGAAACAAAGGAATTTGCTTCACAAGGAGTAAGCCAGAATATTGTAGCAACTGATGCTGCAGGTGTGAGTTATGCTGTAAATGATACTAACTTTGCAATCAATCCTACAACTGGAGCTTTAACTAACAATACTCAACTTGCAGTAGGGACTTACAATGTAAAAGTGACTGCAACTGATCCTAGCAATAATCAACAGACCAGCACTGGTGTAATAACTGTAAGCGATACTACTCTGCCTGTATTTACAACTCCTGTCGCAACTGAAACAAAGGAATTTGCACTACAAGGAGTAAGCCAGAATATTGTGGCAGCTGATGCTGCTGGAGTAACTTACTCAGTCAATGATACAGCTAACTTTGCAATCAATTCTGTTAGCGGAGTTTTGACTAATGCTACACAATTGGCTGTCGGTACTTACAACTTAAATATAACAGCAGTTGATGCTAATGGAAATGCGCAGTCAAGCTTTGGTGTAATTATTGTAAGTGATAATACTGATCCTGTATTTACAACTCCTGTCGCAACTGAAACAAAAGAATTTGCGCAAGAAGCAGTAAGCCAGAATATTGTAGCTAATGATGCAGCTGGAATATTAAGCTATATTGTGAATGACACTAACTTTGCAATCAATCCTACAACTGGAGTTTTAACTAATAACACTCAACTAGCAGTTGGAGCTTATAATGTAAAAGTTACTGCAACTGATAATAACAATAATCAAGCAATTAGTATTGGAGTAATTACTGTACAAGATACTACTCTGCCTGTTTTCAGCACACCTGTCGCTTCACAGACAAAAGAATTTGCTTTACAGAATGTTGCCCAGACAGTTGTTGCAACAGATGCAGCTGGAGTTACTTACTCTGTCAATGATACAGATAACTTCGCGATCAATCCTATCACTGGAGCTTTAACTAATGCTACTCAGCTAGCGGTTGGAGCTTACAACGTAAAGGTGACTGCAACTGATCCTAGCAATAATCAACAGACCAGCACTGGCGTAATAACTGAAGCTGATACTACTCAGCCGGTTTTCGGCACACCTGTCGCTTCACAGACAAAGGAATTTGCTTTACAGAATGTTGCCCAGACAATAGTAGCAACAGATGCAGCAGGTGTGAGTTATGCTGTCAATGATACAGATAACTTCGCGATCAATTTAGCCAGCGGTGTATTGACTAATGCTACTCAGCTTGCTGTAGGGACTTACAATGTAAAGGTAACTGCAACAGATGCTAACAATAATGCTGCAACAAGCACAGGCGTAATTAGTGTAAGTGATACAACTGTGCCTAGAGTATTTAACAGCAATATAACAAACCCATCAGAATTTAGCCAGAATCTGACAATCAGAGTAGATGTGGCAGATGTTTCAGAGATAAGCCAGATATTTGCCAATATTTCAGGCACAATATTACCAGCGCTTTTCGAGTTAGGCCAAGAACCTGATTCAACATTCCAGACCATATTGCAAGGCTTACCTGTAGGAACATATAATGTACAGTATATAGTCAATGATACTTATAATAACCTAAACGATACACTAACTGACAGCTTTGTGATACAAGATACGACTAAGCCTGTCTTCACAACAGAAGTGACAACGCAGAACAGAGAATTTGCGCAGCAAAATGTTGCTCAGCAATTAGTAGCAACTGATGCGGCTGGAATTGCTAGCTATTCAGTTAATGATCCAAGCTTTGCAATCAATAATAGTGGATATTTGACTAATAATACTCAGCTTGCTGTCGGAACTTACAACTTAAATGTTACTGCTGTTGATGCAAATGGAAATGCTCAATCTAGCTTTGGTGTGATAACCGTAAGCGATACAACTGCACCTGTTTTTAGTGTAAATGTTGCTCCACAGACAAAAGAATTTGCTCAGCAGAATGTTGCTCAACAGATTGTTGCTAATGATGCAGCAGGTGTTGTGAGCTATTTAGTAAATGATTCAAGCTTTGCAATCAATAATACAGGTTTCCTAGTTAATAATACTCAGCTTGCAGTCGGAACATACAACTTAAATATAACTGCTGTTGATGCAAATGGAAATGCACAATCAAGCTTTGGAATGATCACAGTTCAAGATAATACTGCACCTGTTTTTAGTGTAAATGTTGCAACAGAAACAAAGGAATTTGCTTTACAGAATGTTACGCAGACAATAGTAGCAAGTGATGCTGCCGGAGTTACTTACTCTATAAATGATACTAACTTTGCAATCGATCCATCAACTGGAGCTTTAACTAATGCTACACAATTGGCTGTCGGAACATATAATGTAAAGGTAACTGCAACAGACCCTAGCAATAACCAACAGACCAGCACTGGTGTAATCACTGTAAGCGATACAACATTGCCTGTATTTAGTGTAAATGTTGCAACTGAAACAAAGGAATTTGCTTTACAGAATGTTGCTCAGACAGTTGTGGCTACTGATGCTGCAAGCGTAACTTACTCAGTCAATGATACTAACTTTGCAATCGATACATCAACAGGAGCTTTAACTAATGCAACTCAGCTAGCTGTTGGTACATATAATGTAAAGGTGACTGCAACAGATGCCAGCAATAATGCTGCAACAAGCACGGGCATAATCACTGTAAGCGATACAACTCAACCAGTATTTAGTGTAAATGTTGCTAGCGAGACAAAAGAATTTGCTCTGCAGAATGTTGCTCAACAGATAGTAGCAGCAGATGCAGCAAGTGTTGCTAGCTATTCAGTAAATGATTCAAGCTTTGCAATCAATAATAGCGGATATTTGACTAATAATACTCAGCTTGCAGTTGGAACATACAACTTAAATGTGACTGCAGTTGATGCAAATGG
The DNA here is from genome assembly GCA_018302185.1 of Candidatus Woesearchaeota archaeon. Classification (GTDB taxonomy): domain Archaea; phylum Nanobdellota; class Nanobdellia; order Woesearchaeales; family UBA10200; genus UBA10200. The sequence goes on along the minus strand of JAGVZX010000044.1, from coordinate 4,553 downwards.
AAATGCGCAGTCAAGCTTTGGTGTGATAACTGTAAGCGATGCTACTGCACCTACTTTCAGCGTTAATGTTGCAAGCGAGACAAAAGAGTTTGCGCAGCAAGATGTAAGCCAGAATATTGTAGCTAATGATGCAGCTGGAATATTAAACTATGCCGTGAATGATACTAACTTTGCAATCAATCCTACAACTGGAGCTTTAACTAACAATACTCAGCTTGCTGTTGGAGCTTATAATGTAAAAGTAACAGCTACTGATAATAACAACAACCAGGCAATTAGCATTGGTGTGATTACTGTTCAAGATAATACTGCACCAACTTTTAGCACACCTGTTGCTTCACAGACAAAAGAATTTGCTCAGGACAATGTTGCCCAGACAATTGTTGCAACTGATGCTGCAGGAGTAACTTACTCAGTAAATGACACTAATTTTGCAATCGATCCTACAACTGGAGTATTAACTAATAACACTCAGCTTGCTGTTGGAGCTTACAACGTAAAAGTGACTGCTACAGACCCTAACAATAACCAACAGACAAGCATTGGAGTTATAACTGTTCAAGATACAACAGTACCAGTTTTCACAACTAATGTTGCAACTGAAAAGACAATAGTAGCAACTGATGCTGCTGGAGTTACTTACTCTGTCAACGATACAACTAACTTTGCAATCAATCCTACAACTGGAGCTTTAACTAATGCAACTCAGCTAGCTGTTGGTACATATAACGTGAATGTAACTGCAACAGATGCCAGCAATAACCAACAGGCTAGCACTGGTGTAATTACTGTGCAAGACACTACTCTGCCTGTTTTCACAACAAATGTTGCAAGCGAGACAAAAGAATTTGCTTTACAGAATGTTGCCCAGACAGTTGTTGCAACAGATGCAGCTGGAATTTTAAGCTATAGTGTGAATGATAGTAACTTCGCAGTCAGCAGCTCAGGCTTATTGACTAATAATACTCAGCTAGCTGTTGGAACATACAACCTAAATGTAACTGCTATTGATGCAAATGGAAATGCGCAATCTAGCTTTGGTGTAATTACTGTTGAGGATAATACTGTACCAAGCGTTTCAAACTCAGTAATACAAGATAGTACGATCTATGAGAATAATGTTACTTTAAGCGTTGATGCAAGCGACCAGTCTTCAGTGAGCAAAGTTGTTGCTAATGTTTCTGGCACATTATTGCCAATGACATTAAGCTCAGGAAACACTTATACTGCAACTGTTGTGCAGCCAGTAGTTGGATCATATAATGTCCAATACCTAGTAAATGATACATTCAATAATGTAAATAACCTATTGACTGATAGCTTTGTAGTTACAAAGGCAGATCCAAACTTACAGCTATTCTTAGACGGTGTAAGCACAAACATAACTGTTATGGAGAACACCTTAGTTAATCTGACTGGAACTTCAAAAGGCGCTGGCTTAGTGCACTTATTCAAGAATGATTCAGAGCAGTCAAATGGTGTTTCACCTCATACAAACTTATCTAATTTCAGTGCTCCTGGAAAATACAATGTGACTGCAACAGTAGATGAAGATCCAAATTACAATAGTGCAACAAAGACATTGTTTGTAGTTGTTGAGCCAAATGTAGTGCATGATCTAGCTATAGTAAGCTTCACTGTAACAAACAGTGTTGCTGTAAACACACAGCTTTCATTGCCAGTTATAATCAATAATCAAGGCACTCTTTCAGAATCATCTGTAGTAAGATTATTGCAGAACGGTTCAGAGATTGCGAGCCAGAGCATCACATTATTAGCACCTGGAGAAAATGTTACAAAGACATTCACATGGACAGCACCTGATTTTGAAGTCCAGAACCTAGAGTTGAAAGTAAAAGTTGACACTGTAACAGGAGAGACAGATACAGCAGATAACAGCAACACAAAGTTCGTCAATGTTTATGGTACGCATGATGTTAGTGTTGATGACATAGCATTTAGCAAACAGACAGCATACTTATTTGACACAATGACTGTAAGCGCTAATGTTACAAACAGAGGAAATGTAAATGAGAGCAGTGTGCCAGTGCAGTTCAAAGACTTGAACGGAGGCACAACAATACAGAACTTGAACCTTGCTAATTTGAAAGTCGGCGAGACAAGAAACGTGCAATTCACATGGAACCCTCAGGCAAAGAACTTCCATACCCTAAAGATATTGACATTGCTTGGAAGCGATAGCAATGCAAGCAATGATGAGAAGTCACAGAGCGTAAAAGTAATCTCTGTCAAAGACAGCATCAACCTGACATTTGTAAGCGAAGCAAGCTTCCCAGCACCAAGTCAGACACAAAACCAAGAATTCTACACTTGGGTAAACATAGACAGCAAGGTATCTGATGTATTGAAAGATTTGAATGTGACATTAGACTCCGACGGAACAAGTGTAACAAGCAATAGTCAGGATGGAACAACAAACAGCTTCAGAAATTACAATACATTCAGTGCATTTGACAGCCAGTCATATTATTGGGCAGTTAATGCCGGACCAGGACCTACTACAAAAGTTATGAACGTAAGCATGGGCTTTGGAACAGATAAGATCTTTGTTGCAAGAAGCGTAAGCATATCATAAATAGAGTGACTAAAAATGACATCAAACAACACAACAAACTCATTGAAGATAATTAAGATAATCAGCGCACTATTATTCGTGTTAGTTTTTTCACTTTCAGGAATCTCATTAGCTTCTGCTGCTGCATGCCCAAGTGATTTAACAGTATTTACGGCTCCAACACAGATAACAGTAGGAGATACTACTTCACTGATCAAATTGCGTATCCAGCCTCCTGGAAGCCCTATAGATGTCTGGAAGAGTTATGCAAATGCAACATTATCATTGCCTAACGGCTTGGTAAATCTATCTGATACATTCAAAAACCTAGTCAGCTTTGCACAGACAACACATTCATGGAGTGTAAATGCAACCCAGCAAGGCACATTTGAATTTAATGTAAGCGTTATCAATGACAGTGGGGTAGATTGCACTAACACAGTCAGCGTAAATGCTGTTGCTGTCAAAAATGTAAATTTAAGCATTGCACTAAGCGATCTGACAACATTGAAGATGAACCAAGCAGCTAATGTAGATGTTACACTGAATAATAGCGGAACAGACCCAGCATTTAATATTGACGAGAACCTAGACAGCATTTATATCAATGAGACAAGAGTAATCCCTAATGTAGCTGGTGGAGCATTAAATATAAGCACTTATACGTTTACTCCAACTAGCTGCGGAACAGATAAATTAATGACTGCAAAAGCAAGAAACTTTGATGACGGAGCAGGAAATGTATTCCCAACAATTTCAGATAGTGATACATTCGATGTTATTGGCTCAGATTTAACAGTACTAGATGTTGCATTATCAAGCTTAATACCTCAGGCAGGCAAGAGCATTACAGCAGTTGCAACTGTGAAAAACGAAAATGGAACTGACATAGCAGTAAACGGCAAAGTTACATTTTATTTCGATATCGTGCAAGAAGCAAATAAGATTGCAGAAGTGGATCTTGCAGGCAATAACGGAAGTAATGTTTCAGTAAATGATGAAGCTTCCGCAAATACAACATGGACTGTAAATAATGCAGGCAACCATACTATAATCGCAGTTGCATCTTCAGACAACGAATGTCCTACCTCAAATGACCAGAGATCAAGCTTAACATTGACAGCTTCAGCTGCAACGGTTGTTGATACTACTCCGGCTCCATCAGGCGGTGGCGGACGTACTGGAGGAGGAACTTCAGCAGGAACAGTATCAAGTATTTCAAAGGATGGCCCTACATCAGCAACCAAATTTTTCATTGTAGCTGCAGGCACAAGCGCTAATGTAAGAGTAACTGATTCAAGGATACCTGTCACTTTGCTTCAAATAGATGTAGCTAACAGGGTAGCAGATGTTGAGATTAGCGTGACAAAATTAGATAAAGAACCTACAGGGAGTGAGAAAATTGCAGATGGAACAGGAAAAGTTTACAGTTACATAAAAGTTAATACCATTAATCTGGAAGACAAAGATGTCACAAGAGCAATATTCAGGTTTAAAGTAGATAAGAGATGGTTGCTTGACAATAATTACAAGGAAGAAGATGTAGTATTAGCTAGATTTAATGATGGAAAATGGAACAGCTTATCAACAATAGTATTGTTAAGGGAAGAGAGCCAGATCACATACACAGCAGAAAGCCCTGGATTCAGCACATTTGCTATACTTGCTAGAAACGCAGATGAGAAAGCAGCAGCAGCTGGCGAGAAGAAAGAATTGCCTAAAATAGAAGAGAAAAAGCCAGAAGTAAAGCCAATAGAGAAGAAAGATGAGAAAGCTGAAGAGAAGCAGCCAGAAGTAAAGCAAGGAGAATCAACTGTAAGCTCTGCAATCACAGGCGCAGCAGTCGCATTAAGAGACACATTTGTAGGAAAGCATCCAGCAGCAGTTGGGATAGTATTTGCTGTATTGGTAGCATTGGTCGTGCTAAGTTTCTGGTATAAGAGGATGGGCAGCGAAGATGAAGGAGCAAGCGTTAAAG
>JAGVZX010000092.1 GCA_018302185.1 Candidatus Woesearchaeota archaeon | reverse complement strand
ATCTTTGGCAAAGACTAATCATCCATTCTATAATGGAAGCGTCACTTTAGTCGGCGCAGAAGGCATAAACACTTTAACGATTAGGGTATTTGATAATGCTACTAATGTACAGACAACAACTGTCAGCTATTGGATTGATACGACAGTTCCTGATATTAATATAACTAATCCTTCAAGTAATGGCACAACTGTACATACTGCGGATGGTAATGTAGATATTAACTGGACTGTAACAGATGTAAATGCTACCTCTACCAATGTAAGTGTGTATGATGCATTGGGCGTTTTAGTCGTAACTTCAACAATTAGTAAAAGTAATGGCTCAGTGGGTGCAAGAGTCAACTTGAAACCTGGCTATTATACTGCAAGATTTGGTGCAAGTGATTTTGCAGGTAATGGTGTTTTAACACATATTAGTGCCGTATCATTTACCGTAAATGCGCAGCAAAATACAGCTACGATAGAATCTGAACTTAACACTTCATTTGGTGTAGGAACAAGAGTTGAGCTATTAAACTCTACTGGTCAGAGAGTAGCTGGAAATGCTTATTTCAATCAGACAATGATGAAAAAGATAGAAGTAAACGCATCCATAACTGGTGTTAATATAACTGTAAATTTGACTGCATTAGGAACAAACTTCAATGAAAATAAAACAGCTGTAGTTGCATTAACAATAAATACGACAGTTGCAGATGCATTATCTACTGCAAAATCTTCAGGTGTCAGCGGATTAGATACTATTGCTTTATTTAAGAACATGAGCCAATACATAGGGGATAATAATTATACTGATTCAGATGGCACTAAACAATGGGTTCCAATATTGATTGCAAAGGCATTAAGCAGATTAAAAGTATTATTTATCAATGATGACTTTGGTAAAGACCTTGTAGTATTAAGCCAATGTGTAAGCAATGCTGCGCCAAATACAACTACTACTCCTAATAAAACAAATGCCTGTTATACCAACGGAAGCGCATTTGTAACATTATATGTGCCTCACCTTTCAGGCGGCGCATTAGCAGATCCTTTACTAGGAACTCCTACAATCAATTACACTTATCCAGCTGAAGGAGCTCTTCCAGATATAAATGATTCAAACCCAGTAATCCAAGTGCTAGTGCAGAGCCTAGATTTGAATATAAGCAGTTGTAACTATACCCTGACTAATGATGCAGGCACTGTATTAGTTTCAAGTACACGCTTTACGCCAACACAGGTGGAAGCAGGTTCAACTAATTATACTGTGAGTATTGATACAGCTACTAATTTTGCTAATGCCAGCATAGGTAATATATCAGTGCAGTGTGCATCAAACCAAAGCAATATCAGCACCAAAACACAGGCATTTAAAGTAAAGGATTTAAGAAAGCCTGAAGTTAAGACATTAACTTCTTCAACATCTGGTACAACAACAGTTACTTTGAGATGGACACTAGCAACAAACGAGAATGCAACATGTTATTATGCAGCAAGTGCTGTAAATATTTCAGGAATGACTATATTTGGCACAAGTGGGGCTAAATCACACACAACGACAATAAGCTATACTTCAGATACTTCTGGAACATATTACTTTGCCTGCAATGATACTTCAAATAATGGTGGGAATGGTGCAAACTATTCAAATAGCAGTGCATTTAGTGTTGATGTAACACCAGCAGCTGCAGCAGCTGCTGCATCAAGCGGTGGTGGTGGCTCAACAACAACATCTGCAGCAACAGTAGAAGGTCCAAGCTCAACCAAAAAATGGATAACTCCATTAAACCCTGGTGCAACTGCAACAATGAACATATTAGATGCAAAAATCCCTATAACCAGTTTATCTTTGGTAGTTGCTAATAGAGTAGAGAAAGTAGAGATAAAAGTCACTAAATTAGACAAGGTACCAGCAACAGCTGTTCCAGACGGAGCAGGCAAAGTACACAGCTATTTAAAAGTTGATACTACTAACTTAAAGAATGAAGATGTAAAAGAAGCTAAATTTAAGTTCAAAGTTGAAAAAGCATGGTTTACTGCAAATAATTATCAGGTAGCTGATGTTGTATTAGAAAGATTTGACGGCGTGAAATGGTCAGACTTGCCAACAAAATCATTAGGCGCAACAGATGGTGTTGAGACATTCGAAGCAACATCACCAGGATTCAGCACGTTTGCAATAGTCGGAAGGACAAAAGTAGAGGCAGTAAAAGCAGTTGAAGAAGCTAAGAAAGCTGAAGAAGCAGCTAAAACTCCTGAAGTGAAGGAAGAGCCTCCAGCACCTGCAGCAGAAGAGAAGAAAGCTGAAGCTCCTGTAATCCCAACACAGCCTAAGAAACCATATACTGGCTGGATAGTAGCACTGATAATCGTTGTGGTAGCTGTAGTAGGATACTTTGTCTGGAAAAAGAAACAGCAGTAAATCATTAGTTCTTTTTTTATAACTTTATCTTTTTTCCGTTAATTATTTTAATAACTTTTTTATAGTTCTTTATTATCTTTGTTTTTTATGGCAGATACAATTAAGACAAATATTGAAATAATTACGACAGAGCTAATTAAGATAAGTGTTTCTAAAGAAGTTGTTATTATCGCTGCATCTAAAACACGCTCTGTGGATGAGATAAAGCAGGCAATTTTAAATGGAATTAATGATGTAGGGGAAAACTATGTCCAGGAAGCTGAGGCTAAATTCGTTGAATTAAAGAGATTTCTTGCAGATGACAAATCGGCAAATAATGGCAAAAATACAAATGTGAAGCTTCATCTAATTGGGCATCTGCAGAGCAATAAGGCGAAAAAGGCAGTTGAGATATTTGATGTAATACAGACGATTGATTCGGTTAAAATTGCGCAGATTGTTAATGATAGAGCAGAAGCTATCTCTAAAGTTATTGAAGTTATGATTGAAGTCAATATTGCGGATGAAGAGAATAAGCATGGATGCAAAATTGAAGAGGTTGAGGGGATTGCTAGTGAGATCTTTAAGATGAAAAATCTTAAGCTAATTGGCTTGATGACAATGGGGCCTGTGTTTGAGGAGTGTGGTGAAAATGAAAAAATGGAGCAAACTGAGAAATTAAGGCCTTATTTCAGGAAAATGAAAAATAAGTTTGATGAATTTAATAATAAATTTGCTGCGTCAGGATTTAAATTAAAGTATCTGTCAATGGGTATGAGCGATAGCTATCAGGTTGCGGTTGAGGAAGGCAGTAATATGGTAAGGATTGGAACTAATATATTTGGCAGCAGAGAAAAGTAAAAATGATAAAAAACACTTGTTTGTGATTAATTCTCCTCCTTCAGCTTGATCGTGCAGACAGTCGTCAGTGTCTTTATTATGTCATTGTTTTTTCTCAGGTTTATCACATAATCATTGAACTCAGAGATGTCTTTGAATTTGTATTTTAATAATAGGTCATATTCTCCAGTCACTCCAAATGCTTCCTTTAATCTTGGATCCGCAAAAAAGCTTTTTGAAAGGTCTTTTGATGTGTTGATAAACATAAACACGATAAAATTTTCTCCGATAGCTTTGTCATTTAATCTTAAGGTGAATTTTTCTATTATGCTGTTTTTTATAAGTTTTTGGATTCTTAGGTGGATCGTGCTTGGGCGAATCTTTGTAGCTTTAGCGATGTCTCTGATCGAAGCTCTTGCATTATTCCGCAATGCTTCAATTATCTTGTGGTCAGATGCGTCTAGCTCAATTGAACTATTATTACTGTTTGCAGGATTTGGTTTTGCCATAGTAATAACTAATGTCCACTAATATTTAAATTTTATGGAGATTCTCTATTAATTCTAGTTTATAATGGACAAAATACATAAAACTATGCGTAAAATATATAAATAAAAACTGGCTTAGCTGTATTGGGTGATTGATATGGTAAAAAATGAAAATAAGAATGATACTAAAAATGATTATAAGGTTGCAGACATAAAACTAGCAGAGTTAGGCAGAAGAAAGATAGAGCTTTCAGAAAAAGAGATGCCTGGTTTAATGGAACTTAGAAAAAGATTTGGAAAGAGCAAGCCGTTAAATGGTGCAAGAATAGCAGGCTGCATACATATGACAATTGAAACAGCAATATTGATTGAAACTCTTATTGAATTAGGCGCACAAGTTAGATGGAGCTCTTGCAACATTTTTTCTACACAGGATGATGCAGCAGCTGCTATTGCAGCAAAAGGCATACCTGTATTTGCATGGAAAGGAGAAACTGAAGAAGAATATAATTGGTGCATTGAGCAGACATTAAAGTTTCCAGATAGCAAAGGCTCATACCTTGGCCCAAATATGCTATTAGATGATGGCGGAGACTTGACATTGATGGTGCATGAGAAATATCCTGAGCTGCTTAAAGATATTAAAGGCGTTACAGAGGAAACTTCAACAGGCGTCCACAGATTATATCAGATGCACAAGGAAGGCAAGCTAAAGATGCCTGCAATAAATGTAAATGACTCAGTAACAAAATCAAAGTTTGACAATAAGTATGGGTGCAGAGAGTCTCTTGCAGACGGATTAAAGAGAGCAACTGATGTTATGGTTGCAGGCAAGATTGTTGTAGTTGCTGGCTTTGGCGATGTAGGAAAAGGCTGCGCACAGTCGATGAGAGGATTTGGAGCGCGTGTAATTATTACTGAAATTGATCCAATAAATGCATTGCAGGCAGCAATGGAAGGATACCAAGTAATAACTATGGATGAAGCAGCAAAGATCGGGGATATATTTGTCACAGCAACTGGCTGTGATGGGGTGATTTCTGAGAGGCATCTGAAAGCTATGAAGGATCAGGCAATCGTCTGCAATATAGGCCATTTTGATACAGAGATAGATGTTGCTTGGATTGAATCTGAAAGAGATGCAGGCAGAATAAAAGAAGTCAACATAAAACCTCAGGTAGATAAATTTGTGTTTTTAGATGGTGGACATAAAGGAGAAAAATCAAGAGATAAAAATAATGCCTTAAAAGAGATAATTTTGTTGGCTCGTGGCAGGCTGGTCAATTTAGGATGTGCAACAGGCCATCCAAGCTTTGTGATGAGCAATTCTTTTACAAACCAAGTGCTTGCGCAGATAGAACTTTTTACTAAAACAAAACAATATCCTATCGGTGTTTATATGCTGCCAAAAAAGTTGGATGAGGAAGTTGCAAGGCTGCATTTGGATAAATTAGGCGTTAAATTGGATAAGCTGACTCCAAAACAGGCAAAGTATCTTGGTGTAGAAGTTGATGGACCATATAAGCCAGAACATTATAGATATTAAAATTATAATAAGTATTGTGTAATATGTGTTGTATAACTCCTAATTTACTATGAAAAATAATAAATCTCTAATCAATTTTGAAAAAGAATTCGACATCTACGGCATAGGCTCTGCCTTAGTCGATGTTCTGGTTGAAGTAGAGGATTCTGTATTAGAGAATCTTAACTTGAAAAAGGGAGAGATGACACTGGTCAGCAGGGCAGAGTGTGATATTATTGAACAGGAATTAAGAAAATATCCTACAAAGAAAGTACCTGGAGGATCAACAGGAAATACAGTTGCGCTTGCTTCTAAGCTAGGGGCAAAATGCGTTTTTTGCGGAGTGGTTGGAAAAGATATCAATGGCAGAATCTATGAAGAGGTTATGGAAGGAGATAATGTGGCATTAAATTTTGGAAAAGCTGATAGTCTTACTGGGCATGCTATAACTTTCATCACTCCAGATAAGCAGCGCACATTTGCAGTGCATCTTGGAGCTGCGCTTGAGCTGGATAGGGTGCATATCAATATAGCTGATTTAAAAAAATGCAAGATACTCCATACTGAAGGCTATCTGCTTGCTGAAGATGGTGGATTGAAGGATGCTTGCTTGGCAGCTATGGACATAGCTAAAAAAAATGAGGTCATTGTTTCTCTTGATCTGTCTGCGCCAAATATTGTAAGAAACAACAGGCAGGAGCTTAAGCAGATAATAAAAAAATATGTTGACATTGTGTTTGCTAATGAGGAGGAAGCTAAGGAGTTTGTTGGCCAGGATATAGCTATAACAGATTATGAGCTTGCATTGAATGAGATAGCTAAGTCCTGCAAAATCAGTGTTGTAAAGCTGGGTGAGCATGGCTCTATAATTAAAAAAGATGGCAAGATCATAAAGGCAGAGCCTTATCCTGCAAAAGCAGTTGATACAACAGGCGCTGGAGATGCTTATGCAGCAGGCTTCTTGTATGCATTATGCAAAGGAAAGGATGTTGAGAAGTGCGGCAGACTTGGTAGTTATCTTGCAGCTAAAGTTGTTGAGAAGATAGGGGCAAGATTGGAAACGATTGATAAAAATGAAGTTAAGAAGATATTAAATAATTAATTTCTGGATTGTATGGTTTATTTTATCGCTTTTATTAAATATCTAAAAAATAATAGAAAAATTAAAACAAATTACCTTTTACTTATTCATCTTCACCGAATGGCTTCTCACCATCGTCGTCATCGTCATCATCATTGTCATCATCGTCATCCTTGTCAAAATCATCATTATCATCATCAAATTCTTTATCTTCTTTCTTAGCCTCTGAATCTAGCTCAGAATCCTCTTCCTCAACAGTCTTTTTTAGGCGCGGCATGTTATCCCTCCTCTTTGTTTTTGTTTGATTATATCACTAATGCTTTATATCATTAATTGTCTTTTAAACAAATCCAGTTTTGCAATCGGTAGTATTTAAATATTTTCATTTTTAACATTTGCAGCTGCAAAAATCCTGGAAAACTCTTCACTAAATTCTTTTGCAATATCCTTGCTGTGGATTATTAGCACATTCTCATCATTCTTTGTATCAGCACTTTTTGTAGGGTTAAAGCTGCCAGTAACTACAATACTATTATCTATTATGAAAACCTTATGGTGCATATTATATTTGTTGGTGTCAGGAATTATATTTACTGGAGTTTTTGTAATATAATCATACTCTTTCCAGATATTTGAATTTGTCTGTGATTTTTCATATACACCTTTAACTTCTAATCCATCATTATGTTTCATTATTATTGTGTTTGCCAATAAGTCATTTGTAAAACTGAATGCCATAAAGTAGATGCTGGTGTTTGCAGAGTTAAGAATAGTGTTGATATGCGTAGCACATGAATCTTCTGGGCAAAAATAGTTTTCTATCTTTATGCTGTTTAGGATTATTACAGGATAAGCTACTTTATTTCCTTTTCTAAATATTCCATTCCAAAGCTCGTTGAATTCATCTTCATAATTAGATGCGATGTATCTTGACTGCAAAATCACTATGTTGTTGTCATTTACATATGCGTTTCTTGTAGGGTTGAAGCTGCCTGTTAAGACAATGTCATTCTTATTGTCTTCATTACTATCTTCATCATTATTTTTATTATTATCCTCATTCTTGTCATTTCTATTGCTTTCTGGTGCAAAATCAAAAATGCAAAACTTATTGTGAGAAAGTTGGCTGCTTGTGTCTTGCCTTGCAAATTTCAGATCGCTTACTTTTTTGTAGTTTTCATTATCAACAATAAGTTTAACATCTTTTCCTTCATTATAACTTTGATTCAATGCATCTATTATCGGTTTTAAGCTCAAGTCGTATAATGCGCAGTGTATCTTATCTGCAAAATAAATATGTTCCAAGAGCTTTAAGGTGCAGTTGTCCACTGCACAGAAATATGCTTCAATCTCTTGAGATGAATTTTCGTATACTATGTTTGTTGCATCTCTAATATCATTAGAGCTAATCTTATCTTCTTCATATAATGCAGCAATCAATATCATTATCAAAACAGATAATACAAGAAATATCTCTTTCTTGACCTTTTTCATCTTTTGTCCAATGCAACAGCCAGATCATCTATGCTTTTTAACAGGGAAAACCTACTTTCAGGATATTTTCTGTCCATGGTATCTAAAATATTAGTGTAGATATCTTTCTTCCTTCTTTGAAAACTAAAGCCTTTAGCAGCAGCAAAGATCTCAAGCTCCTGTTCTTGCAATGGCCTGAATAATTTGATATATTTCTGCCTTATAGTATTTCCCAATATGCTAAAATCTGCCTCTTTACCAAGCATCTGCTCTAAGAATAAGCAGCATTCATGCTCTGCTGTCCATGGAAGAATAATCTTATCATATTCATGCTCTTCTTTATTTAATCTCTCAATAAAACCTTTTGGATCATCATTAAATCCCATATCTTCTTTTATCTTGATCTTTAGCGGAAGGCCCTTTACTATGCCTTTTATGACCTTATCTGCAAATTTGCCTATGACAAGCACCCTGTCTTCTTTTTTTAAGTAATTTGCTGCTCTTATGAACTTGCGAATCCTCTTTTCTACCAGATCGACCATGCATGACTTGCAGAACGGATTTGAAGCTATGGATATCTCTGACTCTTTGCTGCAGTTTGTGCATCTCATGGTATAAGAAATATATGGTTTGTTTATATGTTTTATCGTAAGTTTAATCTTGTTGCAAACATATCTTCGGTCTGGTTCCTTTGGATTTTTGGTCTAACTTTTGTAATGTTTGTCTTATCCTGTCGTCTTTTTATCACCTACCTGTTACTACTTAAAAATGCTCTCTTTTCGCAAAATTTATATATTAAGAAAATTCTCTAACTCTTGAAGATATTTTGCTGAAAGGCAAATTATCTATCACCTCTTTTTCCCGCGGAGGCGCAAGCTTCCAAGGGTTTTATATTCCTAAGATAAAGAAATATCTGTGAAATCTGTAACTAGCAGTTGATTATCTTTTGTTCTTTTTCCTATTATTTTTATCAATGGCTGATTTTTTAGTTATTGTTAATGCAATTATAATACCAATTAAGATCCCAATTATAACACCTACTCCTAGGTATCCATACTTAACATAATAGACTTTTTTATCTTCATCTAATCCAAAATTAAAACTAGTTGCATTATCCTCTCTTTGCTCTATTACAGCTGGAAAATAAATGCCTAAATCGCTTAACTCAAGAGCATACTGCAGATATATTAATGCAGAATACTTGTCTTGCTTTCTTAAAGTATTTGCATATTCAAAATATGAGTAACCAAGTATTGGAAATGCTCCTTTTTTTGCAGATTTTACTATCTGGTTCCTTGCTACAGTTACCCTATTATCCAACAAGCCGTCAAAATGCTGTTGCGAAACTCCAATCACGCTTAATACAGAATCCGCCTGGGCTTTTGCCAAGCTTGCTTTTTGTAAGCATTGCTCAAAGTTTTTTCTGACAAACTCTTGCTTTGCATATTCCAAGTCAGCATAAGATTCACCAATTAGCTGCGGGAAAACCAATACAATATAATTTATTCTTTCTTCAGCTTCATTTATTTTCTGCTCACAGGCTTTTTTAATCCTATCATTGTCTATATTAACTGCTTTTCCAGGCTTGTTAAGAAAATGGCTCCATGAAACTGCGCTATAGACACGTTCTGTGCTAAAGCTCAGCAAGTCACCAAAATCAGATTTATTTGTTTTTATGGATTCTTTCACTTTTTCCAATAATTCTTGGGCTTCTGAAAGGCGCTCTTTTACGATGATAGATGCCTGCAGATCTGTTATCGTCTGTTTTCTTGCATTATCTACACGTTTCATGAGCTCTTCTATCGAGCTTTCAATGACTCTAGCTTGTTCAAGAGCAGAATCCTTTGTAATATTCCTTAATCTGTTTAATATTGTATTTAACTGTACATTTGCACCAAAACATAATGATGCTGCAGAGTAATAGCTCTTATTTTCAAAAGCTGTCAATGCCTGCAAAGAAAGATTTTTTGCAAACTCGAATTTTCCATTGCTGATATTTGTAACATTCTTGTATTCAGATACTTTATCGTAAAGCTCTCTTGTCCTGGTGCAAATTCCATCAGCAATCTCTTTCATGGTATCTAGGTATGATTCATCTATGACTATATTTCCGTAGTCTTCGAAAAATCGTTTTCCTGTAAACTCAAATAATGCATCATCCAATGTAGCAACTTCAACAAGCTCAACAGATAATTCTTTAGAAAATCCTTTTAAATCTAATGTTTTATTATTTTCCTGAATGCTAGTGTTATTATTGTTATTTTGCGTTATCTTTGTTTTTGTATTATTTTCTGTGCTGTTATTAGTATCACTAGTATCATTATCGGTGGCGTTACCAGAATCTTTATCACTGATGTTATCAGTATCTCTATCTTCTATATCAATTTCCTCTGCAAGACTTTTCTCTTCATTGTCATCATATAATGTAGCGCCTTTTGCAATCAGAACTTTCTTTATCTTATTTTTTGCAGCAGCTTCTATCTTCTGCTTGACTGCGCCAACTGGACCTATAATTCCGCCTGAATTTATTGTGCCAGTCATGGCTATGTCTTCTCTTAACTTAAGATCCTGCAATGCAGCAATTGTCAATACAGCAATTGCAGCTCCAGCGCTTGGACCACCGATGATGGATGATTCTGCCCTTATTGTATAAATAAAATCATACTTGCTGCAGTCTGCATCAATATAATTGCATGCGATCTGGTTAGCAAATCTTGTTGAAATTTGTGTGTCAATCTTTGTTAATGGCACTGTATCCATGAATACTCTTCCAGAGCCAGGATTCAGCTCAAGAAATAAATCTGCCATCTTTCCTGTGAAATTTCCTTGCTGCTCTGCAACTGCAAGGAGCTTTATCTTGTAGGTTTCTGCATAAGCAACCGATGCAACTAAAAATGCAAAGATAGTCATTAATATTATTACGTTGAATATTTTCTGAAATCTTATTCTTTTTCTTATACGTTTTACCATAATCTTTTCTTTATCCTTGCGTGTTTTTAATGTTTTTGCTTGATAAAATAAATTAATGCATAAATTTCAAAAGACCATATACCTTTAAATACTTAAATATTTTACATCAGTATTCAAATCATCAGTCAATACTTTTTATCAGATACTTTAATTGGGGGTAAGAATGAGATTCAAAGAGCTTGAGAAGAACAGATACTTTATCATGCTGGAAAAGGGTGAGGAGATAATTGAGCAGCTGACTAAATTTATTTCAGCTAATAAGATAACTGCAGGCTTTTTTACAGCAATAGGGGCTATTGAGAAAGCTGAGCTAGGCTATTTTTTCCAGAAAAAAAAGCAGTATCATGGCAAAGCCTTTGAAAAAGAGATGGAAGTCGTGTCTTTGAGCGGCAATATCAGTTCAATGGATAACAAGCCTTATGTCCATGCCCATGCAGTATTGAGCGATGAAAACATGCAGACTTATGGTGGACATCTTAAATTTGGGATTGTAAGCCCAACACTTGAAATTGTTTTGGTTGCATTTAATGGTGATGTAAATAGGAAGTTTAACGATAAAGCAGGGTTGAACCTGCTTGATATATGAAGGCATAATTGATACTTAAAATATATTATCTATAAAACTACTTTAAAAATAATTAAATTAAAAAATAAATAAAATATGATGTGTTAAAATGAGACAATTAATTGTTGGCGTTGATCCTGGAACAACTTTAGGGTATGCAGTTCTGGACATAGATGGCAGGATAATCAAGTTAGGCTCTTCAAAACTTCTTAATCTTAGCAGCTTAATAACTGAGATAATAAAATTAGGCAAGCCATTAATAGTCGGCTGTGATAAGCATCTTGTTCCTGATTTTGTCGGTAAGTTCTCTACTAAGATAGGTGCAAGGGTCATCAATCCAGAAGAAGATTTGCATGTGGTTGAAAAGAAAGAAGTGATACATTATTATCTGGCAGATACAAAGCAGAGTATTTTGCCAGGAAACTTGCATGAGGCAGATGCACTTGCAGCAGCAATATTTGCGTTCAAGAGAATACGCACTGTACTTGATAAGATAACTAAATTTGTAGCTGAAAATAAAAAACAAGAGCATAAGCAGCGTATAACTGAGATTGTATTGCTAAATGAAACTCTCAATATAAAAGAAGCATCTGAGATGATACTCAGAGCAGAGAAGAATAATCTGAAAAGAGAAGAAGATTTGCTTGCAATGAAATATGCAGATAAAAAGAAACACTTTAACGAACAGGATTATCTAAAATTATATTCAAAGCTGAAAGCGTCTGAAAAAGAAATAAGCCTTCTCAGGAACCAGAATGCAAATCTTCAGAACTTGCTGAAGAATTCTGCCAATGTTAAGGTAAAGAAAATCAGGGTATTGGATAGGAATTCCCAGGATAAGCTGCAGTTCAAGGAAAATAGGATACAACAATTTCAACAGTTGCTTCACTTAAAATCCCAGCAAGTAGATATATTCAAGAAGGAAATCTCATTGCTCAATATGTTTCTCACCTCACTGAAAGAAAACATCTTGATGAAGAAGCTAAATACCCTGAGCTACAACGAATATTCTGTAAAAAATGCATTACTGAACATAAGCGCAGGCGATGTTCTGCTTGTGAATGACTTAAGTATATTCAGTGCGCAGACATTAAAAGAATTGGAAGACAAGGTAAGCGTAATAGTTTACAGGAAGAACATAACAAACAAGATCAAGCAGGCAATGCCTTTTATCTTATTGCCTGCAGAGAAACTTAACCTGCAGGAATCAAAGGATTTTGCAGTCTGCAGCAGAGAGCAGTTCAATCATGCAAAAAATAATTTAAATATATTGGCTGAGATAGTCGAGCAATATAAGAAAGATAGGTATGGTATGTGAAAAAATAGTATATTAATGCCTTAACTGAAAAATAAAATGACAAAAGTTAAAAAAATAACTCAAGCAGATAAATTTAATAGTAAATCTAAACCTAAAATCGGACTGGCATTAGGCGGCGGTACAGTACGTGGACTGGCTTTTATAGGCATCTTAAAAGTTCTTGAAGAAGAAGGGATCAAGGTTGATTATCTAGCGGGAACTTCAGCAGGTGCTGTAATTGCTGCGGCATAT
>JAGVZX010000091.1 GCA_018302185.1 Candidatus Woesearchaeota archaeon | reverse complement strand
CTTTTCTTTGTATGATATGGGGTTAGAAGAGACGTTAAGAAGCAGTGAAAAATTAGACGGTATTTTCGATGCTTTTGATACTTTTACAGTTCTAGGCAGTGTAGTTGAGCAAAAGACTATCGAGCCATTGCCAAAAGAAATGAGATTAACACCTTATTTTATTGCTTCTGCTGAACAAGATCGTGGACATTTTGAGATATCTGGGAAGACTGAATTTTTTACATATGAACATGATGGAAAACGGAGTTCATCATCAGCTCCTCAAGGAAAAGTCTCTGTAGGAATAGGCAATGCAGTATTAGAGCATAAAGTTGGGTTTACAATAGATGTTGATAAGAGTGATACAAGATATTTCTTTCAGGAGAGTTTTATCAACCTATTTGGAGATGGAGAAGATGAGCATGCTGTAACTATTTATGTCGGAAACACCTCATTCTTTGGAGGGCATGATTTCAACGCAATAAATAAAGTAGGTGCTGTAATCTATGTCGGTGAAGACTTCTTTAAGAGCTTTAAGTCAAAGCATCGGCTGCAATATGACAGAGAGAAGTATGAAGTGATTACAAGCAAAAATGAGCTTACAATAACACCTAAATTTGATGTGACAAAGGATAAATATGATGCAACCGTCAGAGAAATAATTGGTATAACAAATCAAGTATTAAAAGTATTGAATGAGTCTTATGGCAAGAATGCAACTTATCTTAAGGCACCAGAAGTGACAAGTCAGGTTGGCACAGCACCTGTTGAGACAAAACTCGGGCAAGGGGCTAAAGGGAGTAAATAAGTATTTTAAGATATTAAGAATATTCCTACTTCAAGCAATTCTTTACAAACTCAAGATATAATGGATTTGGAGTTAAAGGCCTGGAGGTGAACTCCGGATGAAATTGACAACCGAGAAAATATTTTAACTTTGGCAGCTCAAGTATCTGCATAATATTATACTTTGGGTGCTTGCCTGAGAAGACCATGCCGTTCTTTTCAAGCAAAGGAATGAATTCTGGGTTTACTTCATATCTGTGACGGAAGCGTTCTTTTATCTTTGTCTTATTACCATAGATCGCAAATGCTCTTGTGTTCTTCCTTATCTCAACTTCTCTGCCGCCAAGGCGCATATTGCCACCAAGACCTTCAATCTTTTTTTGCTCAGGAAGGATATCAATAACATGATTCTTGCAGGTAGTCTCTACTTCAGTTGTGTGCGCATCCTTTAAACCGCAGACATTTCTCGCAAATTCAATGACTGCCATCTGGAAACCATAGCATAAGCCAAGATAAGGGATGTTGTTCTCTCTTACATATTTAATGCACGCAATCTTACCTTCTACTCCTCTTTTTCCAAATCCACCAGGAACAATGATGCCAGAAACATCTTTTAATTCTTCTTTGACAGTTGTCTTTTTTGTCTCAATAGCTTCAACATCGATCCATTTTATCTTGACATCTGCTTTTAATTTGCTGCCAGCATGCTCTAATGCAGCGATTATGCTTGCATATGAATCACGCAAGCTTGTGTATTTGCCAGTTATGCCGACAGTAATTGCCTGTTTGTGATTTTTGATGCCATCAACAAATTCCTGCCATTTTTTGAATTCAGCTATTTCAGCTTTTGGATTGAGTTTTTTCTTATAATTTGTATTATCGTTAATATGTAAGATATCAAGCACCTGTTCGTCTATCTTTGCCTCTTTTAATAATCCCGGAATCAAATATACACTATCAACATCATGCATGCTTACAACCCTGCTTAATGGCACGTTAGAAAACATACTGACTTTCTCTTTAACTTTGTCTGTGACTTTATTTGCAGCTCTAAGAGCGATTATGTCTGGCTGTATGCCCTGTTCAAGGAGCTTTTTTATTCCAAGCTGTGCTGCTTTGCTTTTTTGTTCTCCTAATGATTTTGGCTCAAGGACATAGCTTAATGCTACAAAACAGACATTATATTTTCCTTCTTCATATGCAAGCTCTCTCATTGCTTCGATATAATGCTGATTCTCAATATCACCGACTGTGCCGCCAATCTCTATTGCAATCACATCTGCCTTTGATGATAATGCCAAATGCCTTAATTGGTTTTTAATCTCTCCTGTAACATGAGGGATAAACTGAACATCTCTTCCAAGATAACCGCCTTTTCTCTCTCGCTCTAGGATTCTTGTAAATATTTGGCCATTTGTGGTGAAATTTGATTTTGTGAGATTTAAATTTAAAAAGCGCTCGTATGTTCCTAAATCCATGTCACATTCCATGCCATCATCTAATACAAAAACTTCTCCATGACGATATGGATTTAATGTGCCAGAATCAATATTTAGGTAGCCTTCTAATTTAATCGGCGCAATATTCAGACCTTTCATCTGCAATAATTTTGCCAAACTTGCTGAGAATATGCCTTTGCCTAACCCAGACATGACAGTGCCAAAGATAACTATAAATTTTGTCTGGCCTAACTTATACCCTTTAGGGATCGGAGTGTAGAATTCAGTCTCATCTGTCTTTGTTGCAATTGTCTTTAATAGCTCTTGAGTGTCAGAGTCCATTTTGGTTCACCCTGCTAATGCCATCTGGCAGATTAATGCATTTAGAAGAATTGAGAACAACAGGTTTGTAGTTTGTTGTGTTTATCCTGTTTATTATCTTATTTAATAACACTCTTTTGACACTGCGCATAGACATAGAAAATGCGTTTATTATATAAAGTTTGCGGTTTATAGACGAGAAAATCTCAAATTGCGAAAAATTAATAAATAAGCTATAAGTCATGCGTGACTTAGTGAGTTATCTCATGCAGCAGTGAGAGAGGCATATAGAAGTAAGCAAGGATAATCAAAAGAAGTGACATGAATGTTAAAGCCTAAGCTTTTTACAACCCTGAAAGATTATTCTAAAGAGCAATTTTATGCAGATGTAAGTGCTGGATTGATTGTAGGTGTTGTTGCTTTGCCGTTAGCGATTGCTTTTGGCATCGCATCTGGTGTGACACCTGAAAGAGGATTGATAACTGCAATCATAGCTGGCTTTCTGATCTCTGCATTAGGTGGAAGCAGGGTACAGATAGGAGGGCCAACAGCTGCGTTTGTAATAATAGTGTATGGCATCGTCCAGAAATATGGCGTAGAAGGCCTTACAATCGCAACCATAATGGCTGGAGTGATACTTGTCATAATGGGATTGGCTAAATTCGGCAGTGCAATAAAGTTCATCCCTCATCCTGTGATTGTAGGATTTACAAGCGGAATTGCAATTACCATATTCCTGAGCCAGATAAAGGATTTCTTAGGATTAAATATGGGAAATGTTCCAAGTAATTTTATTGATAAATTTGTTGCGTATGAAAAGCATATAACTGGAGTCAATTGGTATGCTGCAGTTATAAGTGTTGCATGCGTTCATATTATAGTGTTCTGGAAGAAAATTCCAGCAATAGGGAGAAAAATACCTGGATCATTGATCGCATTAATATTGGCAACTGTTGCAGTGAGTTTTTTTAACTTGCCTGTTGAGACCATAGGAAGCAAATTTGGAGAACTTACTGCAATAATCCATGCGCCAAGCATACCTTTAATCGATTTTGAGACGATAAGGAACCTTATAGGGCCAGCTACTGCTATTGCAATCTTAGCAGGAATAGAAGCTTTACTTTCTGCTGTAGTCTCAGATGGTATGATAGGAGGCAGGCATAGATCTAATATGGAACTAGTTGCCACCGGAATCGCAAATATATTTGCACCTATATTTGGTGGAATCCCTGCGACAGGAGCAATTGCAAGAACAGCTACAAATATCAAGAATGGAGGAAGGACGCCAGTTGCAGGCATTACACATGCGATCGTTTTACTGCTCATAGTAGTGTTTTTTGGAAAGCTTGCTGGACTTATACCACTTGCTTGTTTGTCAGCAATACTTATGGTTGTTGCATATAATATGTCTGAATGGAGGACATTCAAGGCAATATTGAAAAGCCCTGCAAGTGACATCATTGTACTGATGACAACATTCTTCCTGACTGTGGTATTTGACCTTACTGTTGCAATTGAGATTGGAATGATAACTGCAGTCTTTTTGTTTATCCGCAGAATGTCGCTAGTAAGCAATGTAAATGTAATCACGAATGAGCTTAATGATGACCTTGCAGATGATTATGAAAAGAAGGATAAGTATGATATAGGAAGCAGGATAGTGCCAGAGGGAGTTGAAGTCTATGAGATAAATGGGCCGTTGTTCTTTGGCGCAGCGTATAAGTTTGAAGAAGCTATAAAACAGATACAGAAAAAACCAAAGATACTTGTGATAAGATTAAGGAATGTTCCGGCGATAGATTCCACAGGAATAAGAGTACTTGAACAGGTGTATGATGACTCTGTAAAAAAGGGCATACAGCTTATACTTTCAGGAGTTGCGCCACAGCCATTGGTTGCACTTGATAAAGCTGGCTTGAGAAAGAAAGTAGGTGATAACAACATACTCAAGAACATAGATGAGACATTGAACAGGGCAAGAGAGATATTAAACCTACCAAAGCTTAAGAGAAAGATCGAGATTGGAGTTACAGAGGTTAGGGCTGTGAATAGGGGTACTGGATTGGCACATTAGAAGTGTAATTTAATTCTGTGACTAAAAAGATAGTTTAATTAGATATAATAAAAATTTAGTCAGAAAAATGTTTTCACTATCCCATTCAATACATGCTCACCGTCAAACCCAAATATAGGTATCATGTTGAAGAAGAACAAAAGCATGTTGATGTGCTTAGTCAGTGTGAAGAATGCAATGTACTTTTTTGTGCAGAGCTTTTCTTTTACGATGAGCCAACTGCCTAGCCATAACAATAAGTTAACTCCTGGACCTGCAAACGCTATAATTGCAGACTGTAAATAAGTTGCTCCTCCAGAATGGCTCACATACGCAGGAACAAAGAAGATAAAGCCAGAGTTAAGAAGCTTTAAGATTATGCCGAATATTAACCAGCTATATGCTGCATGAAATGTAGCTTGCAAACCAAATAAGAGTGCAGCAATCTTATGACCAAGCTCGTGCAGGATGATTGCTGGGGCAGTCACATAGCAGGCAAACTTGAATGATTCCCAGTTGTAGCCTGCAAAGAGCTTGTTTGTTGCGTATTCCTGCAAAGGATCATATTCCGGGGCTAAATGACGCTTATAGCTGTGTGCAAACTTGCTGAAAGAATCTGCAAATATGTAGCCTAATGCTGCAGTCATCAGGATGATGTCAAAAACTTCGTTTAATGTTATGAGTGGCATTTTGTTGCAGAGAACATAAGGATTTAATTAAGGTTTTTGGTTTTTTATCGAAAATAATTTAAACTGATAAATAATGTCAATAAGTATGGCTTATCTATCATTAGTGGAAAGATTGAAGCAGATTGACCAGATTCCTGAATTTGTGACTGTTGATAAGGCAGAAGAACAGAGAAAGATATTAGAAAAAGCGAGAGCAGAACATCCTCTTGTTGAAGAAGCTATTAACGGCAGATTCTTATTTGGAGCTACAGTAGAAGAACTTGCTCAGAGATATAAAGGATTAAGAAAATTCTTGCCTAATTTTTATGATCCTAAACATGACCAAGAGATAAGCGAGCTTAATCTATCAGATTTACTTTACATGGAACAGTTAAAGTCAACAAATGATGCATTTAATGGACCAGATAATCAATTTTCATCCAAGCATCCGTATATTGCAGCTATAGCTTCATGGATATATAACAAAGCAGTAAATCCTGTTGTTTTGCCGTTAGCGCTTGGCGGCTTATTTGCGTTAGTAAGAAATGGAGATAAGGTATATGAAACTGAATGGATAAATCAAGTTTTTCATTTTTCGCAAGGTGCAGCAATGGGTGCATTTTTTGGAATAGCTTTGAAATTGCTTGAGCGCGGACATATAGGAGAGACAATAGATAATGCGCGTTATTTGGATACTACAATCAGAAACTTATACAAACAAGATTTAGTGCCATCTTAAAAGTTTTTTTATCATCTGAAAGATTTTCTGGGAAAACATTATAAATAAAGCTGAATAATTGATGCGAATAATGTAGCAGATACATTTGGAGGAGATCGTTATGGCAAATATAATAGAAGTTGCAAAAATTGTTGAAGCAGGAAATACAGTCAAG
The DNA here is from genome assembly GCA_018302185.1 of Candidatus Woesearchaeota archaeon. Taxonomy (GTDB): domain Archaea; phylum Nanobdellota; class Nanobdellia; order Woesearchaeales; family UBA10200; genus UBA10200. The sequence goes on along the minus strand of JAGVZX010000091.1, from coordinate 6,295 downwards.
GTTGATTATACAGGAAAATTAGATGATGGCACAGTGTTTGATTCTTCTGAAGGAAAACAGCCATTGCAGTTCCAGACAGGAGCTAAACAGGTGATTCCTGGATTTGATAATGGGATAATAGGGATGAAATTAAATGACCAGAAGAACATCAAGATTTCAGCGAAAGATGCTTATGGTGAGATGCATCCTGAAATGGTAATCGAAGTGCCTAAACAGCCATTTGTCAATTCACAAAGTACGGAGCCAAAGGAAGGGATGATACTTACCTTGAAGGCAAAAGACGGCAACATGATGAATGCAATAGTAAAAGCTGTCAAAGGAGATAAGATGGTGCTTGACTTCAACCATCCATTAGCTGGCAAAAACCTAAACTTTCATGTGAAGGTTGTGGAGATATTGAAGTAAGAGTTTTAAGTTATTTTACGTTATTTTTATTTTTTAGATATTTTCTGAGTTTTTTTAATATAACTTCTATTTTGTTTGAACTTATACAAAGTTATTTATATTATAATACCTTACTCTAAATAATAGGATTTGAGAGGCGAACACTATGACAGAAAAAGAATGTCCTTATAAGAAACTCCATTGGGTTTTAGCAATTGTGGTTATAGTTTTATTGGCTGCAGCATTTAAGCTAGGGTATTACAAAAGCTCTTTTCATGAGAGCTATGATGCAAAATATAACAGGAACATAATAACTGTCTCTGGAAATTCTGAGATTATGACTGCGCCAGATAAGGCAGAGCTCTATGTTGCAGTAAGCAATGAAGCTTTGGCTGCAAAAGAAGCTAAAGATAAGAACAGCGAGACAAGCAATGATGTGATTGATGCATTAATTAAGCAAGGAATTAAGAAAGAGGATATTGAGACAAGCAGCTTTACGATCTCTCCTAAATATGAATGGGATGATGATGAGAAAGGAAATGGAAAATCTGTGTTCAAAGGTTATGAAGTTAAGCATGTTCTTAAGATAACTACGCAAGTAATAGATAAAGTCGGAGAATTTTTAGATGCAGCAGTTGATGCTGGAGCAAATAATGTTGAGCAGATAAGGTTTGGGCTGACAAAAGAGGAAGAAGAAGATGTAAAGACAGAAGCTCTCTATGAAGCAGCTAAAAACGCAGAGGAAAAAGCGATCGTGCTTGCAACAAGCTTAGGAGTAAATCTAAAGAAAGCAGTAAGCATACAGGAGACAAGCTTCAGCTATGTGCCTTATTACTATGATGCAAGAGGCTTTGAAGGTGCTGCCATGGCAAAGATGGAATCAACACCTATAGTTGCGCCTAAGAGCGTAGAAGTAAGGGCTAATGTGAATGTGGTATTTGGGATGAAATGAGAGAAGAGAGATAAAGTTATTATAAAATTAATGTTTTATCTATGTGCTACTTCTAGGGCATTCTTTCTTATAGTACCAATACTGCCTTTATGTCCATCTGATAAATTTAGAGTATACGAAGCTGAGGGTTCTGCAGCTGTAGATACTTGTTGACTTAAGGGAGATAAAATAGATTTTAGAGTAGATACATACTGATTATTCTCAGGAACTTCTGACATTAATTCGACTATAGTTGCTAAGATGCTCACTGCTTCAGGATCTTTTCTAACTAAACCAATATATTTATTTAATATACTAACTGCTTCAACTGGATTATGGTCTTTAATAATACAATGAGCATACACTGAAATTATTCCTGATGCATTACCTGCTTTAGCAATATTCTTGCAGCAGCAGTATAATGCTTTCTTTGGTTAATCTTACTACCCTGTAATGCACTTTTACCTTCATTATCAGCGATTCGTGAAGCAATAAATAGTGGTAAATAACTATCATCTGAAGCAAATGCAATAGCCTCTAATGTATCATTATTCTGTAGAGAAGGTATAATCCAATTTACCATAGAAGTATACTCTTGTCTTGTTAATTCAGGCAATGCTCTAGCATAAATTCTAGTTCTTTGACCCTGAGTAAGTGTATTATCCCTAATAGCTTTACCTAGATTTTCTTTACCATTAACTTTTTCAACATATCTAATAGAAGATGCAATCCAATTAAGCTCTTTAGGCATTCTTTCAGCCAAGAATAGAGCTTCAGTTGTATTAGATGCCATAACAGGAGTAAGACTATTTATCTCTTGGTCAATTTGGACATTACCATTTCCTTGTTCTACCTTATCTTCAACTACTAAATCTATACTTGTCATTTCATTACCCTCTATACATGAAAACTGGCAGTTCCTTTATTAAGTAGTGTGGTGATAGAGTACCACCACAAGCGATAAATTTATATAGTTTAGCGACTAATTAAGAGTTATTTTTAGACGAATTAACCTTAAAAGAAAGCAGTGGCTGCTGCCGACAAACCTTAGCTAGTATGCTTTGCGATCAGCTTATTTATTGAGGTTTATTATGATAAAATCATTATTTAAGGAACTAGGCTTGACTACCAATGAGATCAAGGTATATCTGACACTGTTAAAGACAGGAGAGTCGCAGGCCGGGAAGATTACTGAAGCATCAGGAATCCATAGAAGGAATGTATATGATAGCATAGAAAGATTGATACAAAAAGGGCTTGTTAGCTATGTACTGATCAACCGCAAAAAGTTCTTTAAAGCAACTCAACCGGAAAGATTGTTAACAATCTTGGATGAAAGAAAGCAGATGCTTGATAAGAAAAGACAGCAAATAGTTGATTTGATTCCAAAGTTGGAAGCATTAGAGCAGCATCCTGATCTTGAAGTTAGCTTCTTTAAAGGCGTTGAAGGAATCAAGACAATCTTTGAGGATATTGTAAGGACAGGCAAAGATTATGTAGGATATGGACCAGGCGGGCAGATTGAGAAAATCCTGAAGTATTACCTAAACCATTATATGGAAGAGATGACAAAAAAGAAAATGAAAAGAAGGCTTATTTATAACGAGCTTTCTAAGAAAAGTGGATTTGTCAAGTATCCTAATGAAATGATCAGATTTCTGCCTGAAAGATACGGAAGCCATGCAGCATTGCGTATTTTTGGCAATAAGACTGCGATATTATTCTTGTCTGAGCAGCAACCGTTGGGGATATTGATAAACAATAAAGGGATTGCAGATGGATACAGGAAGTATTTTGAGGCACTATGGGAAAGTGCGAGTGAGTAAATTGAATCTGTCTTATATTTAACAATAATAGAATTTCACTACAAATATATGTTTTAATTGGTATTTTTGCTCAAATAAACCCTATACCCAGACTCTTTGGCCAATGTTGATACGTTACCAAACACTTCCTTCATTTTCTTTTCTATCTCTTTGCCGCCCTTTTGATGGCGAGCGACGACTTGTAAAGTTCTATCTTGGTTTAGAAAATCTTTTGACTTTGTTATTATCTCAAAGCAAACTTTTCTTCCAGCGTGTTGGGGGAGATTAGAGATAATTGTGTCAAATTTAAGGTTTTTTGGGATGCTTTCAAATAGATTTCCTTGGAAAAATGCAATGTTGCCAGTTGTGCTCTTATTAAGCGTATTATTACTTGTAATGTCGTTTAGTTCTGCGTTCTTTTGAGAGATTTTTACTGCGCGCTCGTTGATGTCTGTCAAATAGACTTTTGTAGCTGGAAATGATTTTTTTATCACTATGCCAACTACACCAATTCCGCAGCCAAAGTCAAGGACAGCATCTTTTTCTTTAATAATTATGTTTTCTATCAAAATTCTAGTGCCAGTGTCTATCTTCTCAGCAGAAAAGACGCCAGATGCTGTGTAAAACTCAAAGTTATTATTCCTGATATTTGCAGTTATTTTTTTAAGGATTTCCTTGCTCTTAGGCTGTTTAGAGAAATAGTGTTCTTCTTCCATCTTATCCTATTATAGCATATGCTCTCATGACCATGTTTTCAGCTGCTTTTATCAGATCCCATTCCTTGCCTTCTACAATAGTACAGTTTCCTGCAAATGTGATTTTTGGCTTAGCTGCTTCTTTGACTAATATCACTGCAGTGTCAGTTGCGTTTTCGCAATTTATTATTGGCCTGCCAAAGCATGCAGGCGCTTCCTCATTTGTGCACGCTGCAATAATCTGTTTCTTGAATGTCTTGATGAAATGTGTGTCTATCTGGCCAACTGCCAATGCAACAAACTTCATGGTTGATTCATTGTTCTCAGATCTAGAGTATTTAGATTCATTAGGATCAAATGTGACATAAAGCTTCTCATTTTGGAATGCTGTGCCAAATACATTTTCTCCTGCTATCTGTATATTTTCAATCTCTCTTGGCCCATAATAGAACTCTGCGCTGTAGATAGTGTTTCCAGTCTTTAAGTCAGCATACCAGAAATCACCTTCTCTCTTAAACTCAATGTTATTATAGATATATTCTTTTGCTTTCTCTGCACTAGGATGAGGAGAATTTATCTTCACTAAACCTGTTGATATCTTTGGCTCTGGATTGTAGATATAAGGAATGGATGCGATTATTGCAATTATCACAACAACAGCTATCACGCTGACTATAGTGACGTTGATGCTTTTTTTGTCGTTGATGCCATAGTCTTCCTTCTCTTCGGCAAAAGTGATCTTATCAGTGTCAGTTACCAAATTATCCTGAGAAGGTGTTTCTTCTTTCTTTTGCCCTTGTTGCTTTTGATCTTCATCCATATTGTGGTATAGTTTATCGATTGTTTATAAAAATATTGCGAATACTTCGGCTCTCTCCTGAATATCGCTACGCGAGGTCAGCACCGGCTCGGCTCTTGCTTTGTATTTGGCTTGTATCGGTCAAGCCCCGTAAGGGACAACCCCCTGACCTCGGTAAATGGTAATTGTGATAGAGCCTCGCAAATTGGTGCTGACCATAATTCAGGAGAGAGCCGAATACTTCGAGCATAAATCTGCAAAATAAAAACATTTATATACTAGCTTAGTTTCTGAAATTACAGATTATTTGAAATTTCAGATATTTAAGATCATAGCCAAGAGCTGCAATGGAAAGTTCTAAACCCCCAAAAGCTGCTCTTGGCAACTTTATCCTTATCATTTTTTGAGCAGCAGAAGACAGATGAAAAATGAGAGAAAATAGTAAGGCGATAGAAGAGATAATTTCTAATCTAGGCAATATTACTGAGAAATTAGGATTAAATTCTGCGACAGGGATTATTTTTGGGAGATTGTATTTTTTTGGCAGCAAGACACAGGAGCAGCTGAAGGACGAGCTAAATCTTGGATTAAGCACAGTGAGCCAAAGTTTGACTGTACTGGAAGCATTTGGATTTATATCTGCAAAAAAAGATGGGAGAAAAAAGTCTTATTCTGCAAACCTAGAGAAAAGCAATGCTGTTTTAGAAAATATCATGCGCTTTAATATTCAGCCATTAAGTGCGCTGATAGAAAGCAGAGAGAAAGATGTTAAGGATAAAGAGACTAAATTGAAACTGAAATCGCTAAGAGAGCACTGTAATAGTTGCTGCTATAAGATCGAGAGGATGATGGAATAGACAAAATAAAAATTAGACAAAAGGTTATGAAAAATATAATAATGGAGATGGCTTTTAAGAAAGTTGTGAACTTGAATTGAGGTATCGAGCGGAACGAGATACCACGATGGTTTGGTTAAGTTTTTGCGGAGCAAAAGGTTATGAAAAAGACAATAATCAAGTTGGAAAATGTCTGGAAGATATATAAGATGGGCAATGTAGATGTAAAAGCCCTTAGGGGAATAGACTTGTCTATAAAAGAGGGTGAGTTTGTCTCGATAATGGGACCTTCTGGATCTGGCAAAAGCACTTGCGTAAATATGGTAGGATGCCTAGATGTGCCAAGCAAAGGAAGAATTTTCTTGGATGGTCATAATATTGCACATCTCTCTGAGTCAGAGCTTGCGCAAATCCGTGGAAGGAAGATTGGTTTTATCTTCCAGCAGTTTAATCTTATCCCAACTCTGACAGCAATAGAGAATGTAATGCTGCCAATGGTGTTTCAGGGTTATTCTCAGGAAGACAGGATAAAAAAAGGAAAGGAACTGCTTGCATTAGTCGAGCTGCAGGAAAGGATGCATCATAGGCCTACAGAGCTTTCTGGCGGACAACAGCAGAGAGTGGCAATTGCAAGATCTCTTGCAAACAATCCTGAAGTTATCCTTGCAGATGAGCCAACTGGAAATTTAGATACAAGCACGGGAAAGAATGTGATGGATTTCCTGATGAAACTTAACAGGAAAGAAGGCAAGACAATAATCATGGTTACTCATGACAGCTATGTTGCAAACGCTGCCAACAGGGTTGAATACCTTAAAGACGGCAAGATAATCAAGACTAAACAT
>JAGVZX010000090.1 GCA_018302185.1 Candidatus Woesearchaeota archaeon | reverse complement strand
TCTTATTATGAAAATTTAGGCGATGACTTATTTGAAAGAAGAGATGAAAAAACTGAACAAGTAAAAGGGTATGCTATATTTAATATCCAGAAAAGGAAAGAGAGCAAGATTAAAGACATTGAAGTAGAACTGCCTATGCTGGCTAGCTCTTAATATTTTATAGGCAATAATGTTACAGACAGATAATTACATGTTTCTATCTCTTATGCACGATCTCAATATAATCCTGCGTTATATAAACCTCTATCTTGTGCTTGTCGCAGAAATCAACTGCTTCCTTCTGATGAACTTCAATAATATTCTGGACATCGCAGTGCGCGCAGTGCTTTTGCTTGCATGACTTGCAGTCTTTAAGCAAAGAATCGTCCTCAACATGCCAGAACTTGCCTGGAACCTCAAACAACCAAGCTACTTTTTTGCCAGCATCTGAGTTTTTGTCATACACCTTTGCATGCAATTCCTCATCATCAACATACCTTCCTACTGTCTGGCAGCCATCGCAAACAAATGTCCTTCCAACAGCTTTGCTCTTGTACACAGCTGCTTTCTTTCCACAACTTGGGCATTTAATCAAAGGCCCTTGCCACTTGTATTCTTTGATATGAACATAATCGCAATTTGGACATATGACAGAAACTTGGTCTTCAACACACTGAAAACCGCACTTAGGGCATTTAGTGGATTTAGATACAGATTTCTTAGGATTGGATTTAGTATTAGCCATTTTACCTCTTTTTTATAAAAAACAACACAATCGACAATAGAATAAAACTGATTGCATTATATATAAATCTTTTTATAGTCTAAGTGAATAATCATGAAGTAGAGTCAAAATTAGGCGTTAGTGGTATTTTATTATGAATGATATAGATTAAATATACTACAACAATGGAATACAAGTCAAACATAAAACTAAAAGAGCCGGAATTATCTCCGTTAGCCTTAGACATACTTAAATTAAGATATTTAGCAAAAGATGAAGACGGAAAACTAGAGACTCCAGGTGAGATGTTCTTAAGAGCTGCAGAAAACATAGCAAAAGCTGATTTAAATTATTTACGAGGAAAATCAGACGAGCAAAAGCAATCTGCATACAACCATACTGTGAAAGAGTTCTATAATGCTATGACTGCGCTGGATTTCCTGCCAGCTTCTCCAATACTGATGAATGCAGGCAACAATCTACAGCAACTATTCTCAGATTATGTTTTTGTGTTAAGGGATTCGATGAAAAACATTTTTGGAAAGCTCACTAATGCTGCAATAATCCAGCAGAATGGCTCTGGCTGCGGATTTGCATTCTCAATGCTCAGGCCTAAAGGAGATCTTGTTGCAGGGCAGAAAGGGGTTGCATTTGGACCAGTTACAGTTATGAAGTTCTTTGATGTTGCAATAGGTGCAATCAAACAAGGTGGTCGTCGTCAGGGAGGAAATATGGGCATCCTTCATACCAGCCATCCAGATGTGCTTGAGTTTATAAGATGCAAACAGGATGGAAGCTTAAAGAATTTTAACATTTCGCTAGCGATAACTGATGAGTTTATTGATTCAGTCAAAAACTCAAAAACTTTTCAGTTGACGAATCCAAGGACAGGCGAGGAATACAAAAAAGTAGATTCTAGAGAGATATTCAATGCATTGACAGATTCAGTATGGAAGCTTGGCGATCCTGGCGTTATATTTATCGATGAGATGAACTCAAAGAATCCAGTTAAAGAGACAGTATATTGTACAGGGAGCTGTGGACAAAGCCCTATGCATTCATGGGAAGGCGTGCCTTATGGCCATATAAATCTGAGCAACATAATTATAGAGAGAAAAAACCATGGCGCAATAGGGAAGATAGACTTTGAAAAATTAAAGAAGCTAGTGCATCTTGGTGTACATTTCCTAGATAACTGCATTGATATGAACAGCTATCAGTTCAAAAAGAGCGAAAAAAGATGCAAAGCATACAGAAGAATCGGTTTAGGAGTCATGGGATTTGCTGACTTATTGATCAAGCTCAGAGTTCCTTATGATTCAGATGAAGCATTGTTTATAATTGAGAAGATAATGAGCGTTGTGAAAGAAGAGTCAAGAAAAGCTTCCCAGCAGCTTGCTGCAAAAAGAGGTGTTTTCAAGAATTTCAAGCGCAGCGTATGGAAAGACTTAAATTTGAAGTTAAGGAATGTTTCCATCACAACAGTCGCCCCGACAGGAACTACAAGCATCATAGCAAACACTTCTGCAGGCATCGAGCCATTGTTTGCATTAAGCTATGCAGGAAAGACCATGGAAGGCAGGGAATATACAATCACAAATTCAGATTTTGAGCATGAGATCAATCTGCTTAAGGAAAATAACAAGGTTGATGAAGCTGGGTTTAGAAAATTATTGAATGCAAGCAGCATAAAAAATTCCGATGCATTTGATGCAGAATTAAAGAAAGTCTTTGTCACATCCATGGACATACATTATAAATGGCACATCAGGATACAGGCAGAGTTCCAGAAATACATTGACAGCGCAATCTCAAAGACAATAAATATGCATAATTCTGCAACACAGAATGATATTGCAGATGCTTTGTTCTATGCGCACGAACTAAAGTGCAAAGGCTTGACTATATATAGAGACAGATCTCGTGAGGATCAGGTGCTTGAATTAAAGAAGACACAGACGAAGTTAGATAGTTTCTAGATAGTAACAAGGATAATAATAAACTAGTAGAAGATATTTACCCATTCCCATCATTCAATTCTTCCTCTACCTTCTCTCCCATCATGATACGTTTTTGATCTTTTTTCTCTCGGAATGTTCTTGGGACATGAACTTTTTCTTTTGTGATTGGGTTTTCACCTGTGTAATACATAGCTGTTGAAATCGTGCCAGGAGTTGGAGTAAAGACTTGGGTAAGATTTACAAACAGGCCATTTTCCTCGCTGAATTTGCGCAGTTCTTTCATGCTCTCCATTGTACTGCCAGGATGCGCAACAACAAAATAAGGGACAAGATTTTTATTTGTGCCTTGTTCTTTGTTCACTAGCTTGTATTCCTTCAGAAATTCTTCAAAAGCTTTTTTGTTGGATTTGTTCATCTGCGCAAGAACATTATCACTTATATGCTCAGGAGCAATCTTAAGGCGAGAGACAAACTGCATTATCTTTCTGAACAATTTTTTCTGATCAAGAATTATGTCATGCCTTATTGCGCTCCTAATCTCTAATTCTCCGTTGTGTTTTTTATTCAATTTTTCGACTTCTTCCAATAATGGTATTAAGTCATCCCTCATTACCCTATATTTGCAGCCCACACAAACTTGGTTGCAGTATTCTTCTTTGTTGTAGACAGTTATTTCCTTCCCGATTATAGGCGAATGTATCTTTTCAGCAACATTGTAAAGCGCGCAGTAAGAGCCATACATATTAATAGTTGGCATCGTAAGATCATTTATCTTCTTGTTCCCTTCCTCATAAAGCATCTTGATCTCTTTTAGGATGCTTTCTTTGCTTCTTTTTGCAATATTTTTGCCTTGCACCAAAGGAATCACGCAGAAATGGCACCCTGCCCAACAACCGCGACCTAAAATTACAGAATTTTCAAATCCATTTAGCATATCAGTCACTGCGTTAAAGTCTTTTGTTGCTGGATGAAGCTTTCTTGTAAAATGAATGCCATACACAAGGTCCATCTCCCCTTCAGTCAATGGATGTGAAGCTCTGTTGTGCTGTATATATCCTAATCCTGTCTGCTCGATAAAGGCATCATCTGGCAGCAGATATCTTGTCCTGTGAGCAAGATTATATTTTTCTTTGTCTTCCAGCTGCTCTTCAAAGCTGGGAAGCAATCTTATGTTTTTTGGCAGCTGGTTTTTTGAGATACGAAATGCAATGCCATCAATGTTTTTGTAATCTTCGAGACTAATATCTGCTTTAGTGCCTGTTTTTTTAGTAAATACATTTAATAGATTCAGCAATGGCCTTTCAGCATTTCCAAAGATAAGTATATCTGCTTTTGTATCATTTAATATTCCTTTTCGCAGCTTATTGTCCCAATAATCAAAGTGCGCAAACCTTCTTATTGTAGCTTCTACTCCGCCGATGACTGTAAAGCTACCTTTGAACAATCTCTTTACATTTGAAGTGTATGCCATCAAAGCTCTTTCTGGCACATTTACATTCTCTCTTTTCCTTAACATAGGTGTGTAGTTTGCAAGCATGGAATCCAATAATCCAGATGTTATGCAAAAGAAATATTTTGGGATGCCGCAAACTTGATAATCTTTGTCAGTTGTCGGCTGAGGGATTATAGCAACAGTATAACCTTTTGTATCTAACAACCTTGCAATCAAAGCAGTGCCAGACAAAGGATGGTCGTAATAAGGATCACCTGAGATGAAGATGATGTCGAACTGGAAGCTGGAGCCATGGCTATTGTAATAGGCTTTTCCTTCTTCGATATTTGTTGGCAAAAAAGTGTTTTTTGAGTTCATTTTAATTTTAATGTAATGCCTTAATAATAGACGATAAAATACTAATTTCTTGATAGAAGTTTATAAGATTTGTTATTAAATCATTAGGAATAAAATAGCCCTGGGCGGATTCACACATAAGGGCTAATCGTCCTTATCAACCTATGGTCGGTTTCACTTCGTTCAACCGCCCTAACGTAGGAGTAATTGCAATCATAAAATAAAAAGTCCCCTCCGCCGGATTTCCACATAAGGACTAATCGTCCTTATCAACCTATGGTCAGTTTCGCTACGCTCAACTGCCCTAGCTGCAGGAATAAATGTATTAGCAAATAAAAAAGTCCCCTCCGCCGGATTTGAACCGGCAACCTCTCGGGATCGGCTGGCTTAGCTTCATCCCATGCGTTGCGCAAAGTCGCTAAGTGTTTTTGAACTACAGCCGAGTGCTCTAGCCATTGAGCTAGGAAGGGATAGTATTTTAAAAACAGGCATAGCTTTATAAATATTTCCCACAAATTTTTCCTATTCGCCTAAAAGCAGTCTTTTAATGAAGCTTTAGAAAAAGAGCTTAAACTAGCCTCATTAACAATAACATTTATAAATAACTGCTGTAATCTTAACCGTATCTCAGATTTTTGTGAGAATAAAACCAAGATATCAGAGATTATAAAATCATATTGATAAATTATAGGTGGATACTATCGGAAAAAAACCTAGAGGATTAAATACCGGATTGAAATTGAAGAGAAGAAGAGTTGCAGGCAGATGGCATAATAAATGGTATGTCAGAAAAGTCTTAGACTTAAGAAGAAAAGCAGATCCATTAGAAGGGGCTTCTCAAGGTCGCGGCATAATTCTAGAGAAAATTCAGCTTGAAGCAAAACAGCCTTGCTCAGGCATGAGAAAATGCGCAAGAGTCCAACTTATCAAAAACGGCAGGCAGATAAGCGCATTTTTGCCAGAAGACGGAGCAATAAAAGTAGTAGATGAGCATGACGAAGTTCTTGTCGAAACCATAGGCGGAAAGATGGGAAGATCCATGGGAGATATCCCTGGTGTCAGATGGAAAGTCCTTAAAGTCAATGATCAAAGCTTGCATCACCTATTGATAGGCAAGTTGGAAAAGGCTAGAAAGTAGTAATATTAAGTATTATGATCATCTTTAAAATTGCATAAGATATATACTAAAAAATGTCAACAATAAAAGTATTCAACAGATGGGGAACAGAAGGCATCAAGATAGATGATGAGGGATTGGTAAATTACATCACTATCCAGCCTACAATCGTTCCTCGAACAGGTGCAAGATATATAGGCAGCAGGTTCCACAAATCAAGAGTTTTTATCATTGAAAGATTGATGAATAAGCTTATGATCCCTGGACATAAAGCAAGAAAACACTTTAAATCAAGCTATACTATGTCTGGTAAAGGCAATACTGCATATTCCCTCATCTATAACACTCTTGAGCTGATCGAGAAAAAAACAAAAGAGAATCCTGTCAAAGTTGTAGTCAAAGCATTGGAAAATGCTGCACCAAGAGAAGAGATAGTTACAATCGAATATGGTGGAGCAAGATATCCAAAAGCAGTCGAGTGCGCTCCACAGAGAAGAGTTGATTTAGCGATGAGATGGATCACTCAAGGCGCATTCCATAAAAGATTCAACACAAAGAAATCAATGGTAACTTCATTATCAGAAGAGCTTGTTTATGCTTACCAGTTATCGCCTACCAGCAATGCAATTGCAAAGAAGCTTGAGCTTGAAAGACAGGCAGATGCGAGCAGATAAGTAGTTAATAATTAGATAAATCATTTCTAAATTTTTCTTAAAATAAAAAATGAAAACTCTTATATAGTTATAATTCTCTCGTTTACTGGTATTTGTCAAGACTATATTATTTTGTCAGGAACATACTTAAAATGACGCAGATAAAAAAGAGTGTTGTATTGGTAATACTTTTGCTGATCATACCTTTAGCATATGGGTTGTCTGTCTCAGAGACAAAAGCTTCTAATCCTGGCATAAAAGCACTTACAGCTCAAAAAACTATTAATGCTAATAATGCAAATTCTGTACAGAAGGCAGTGAGAGTCTCTGTAAAGATATGTGAAGAGGGGAAAACCAGGTGCTTTAGAGAGTCTTTTCAAGCATGTGAAAAAAATACATGGACCACAAAAAAAAGATGCTCTTCTGGTGAAACTTGTGACGGTGTAAAAGGCTGTGTTAAAAAACAAGCAACTGCAACTACAGCTGTTCCAAAAAAAAATATTAGAGAGATAAAGCCAGCAGCCACAACAGTTAGGAGGACAGTGCCTAAGCCAACTCTGCCTGAATCAACACCTACAGCACCTGAATCAGTTCCTACAACTTCTCAATCAGAAAATACAGATACTTGTGAAGAGACAGAGAATGGTGTGAGCGGAATATTTAATGGCAGATCTTACAATTACTATGCTACCTGTCAAGGCAATTTATTGTTCACATACACCTGCGGCAACGAAGGACGATATCTGATGGAGCAAGAAAACTGCGGAGAGGTTGGTTGCTCTAATGGAAGATGCAATACTGATAGTTGTGAAGAGACAGCAAACGGAGTAAGAGGTATATTTAGAGGAAGAGAATATAATTATGGAAATATCTGCCAAAATGGATTATATTTTACATATAGTTGTGGCAACGAAGGACGATACTTAATGGAACAGCAAAGATGCGAATATGGCTGTAATAATGATGGCTGTTTTGTTGATACTTGCGAAGAGACAGGCAATGGAGTAAGAGGTAGTTTTAGAGGCAGAGAATATAGTTACAGTGCAACCTGTCAAGGCAACTTATTGTTCACATATAGCTGCGGCAACGAAGGAAGATATTTGATGGAGCAGACAAATTGTGGAGAGGTTGGCTGCTCTAACGGTAGATGTAATACTGATACCTGTGAAGAGATTGGCAACGGAGTAAGAGGCATATTTAGAGGAAGAAATTATAACTATCAAAATACATGCCAGAATAACCTCTATTTTACTTACACCTGCGGTACTGAAGGACGATATCTGATGGAGCAGAGAAACTGCAATGCAAATGAAACCTGCAATAACGCAAGAGGGTGTGTAATAAGAGGCCAGGCAGCTGCTATATCTGCCAAGCCATCTGTACAGGACTCCCAAGCAAGAGAAAAGCAGAGAAATGAGGTAAAAGTAAGAATAGCTTATTTAAAGAATGAGCTTGAAAAAATAAAAAAAACAGAATTGAAAGCCCCAAGCAAAATAGTTTCTATAAAGGAGATTGAGAAATCACTCAAAGAGCTTGAAGAGCAGATGAATAAAATAGGAGATGATGCACAGCTGGCAAATGTTGACCTGCAAAACACGCTCCAGAAATCACAGCAGCTGATCCAGATGCTTTCAAATATTTCTAAGGCAGCAAATGACGCAACTATGGCAGTTGTAAGGAGAAGCGCGCTTACTAGTGAAGAGGCTGCAGAACAGCAAACAGCAGTAAGAGAGCAAGATGATAGGATAATAAGAGAGAAAGAGCAAAAAGAAAAAAGATCAACTGTACGACCAAACAG
>JAGVZX010000014.1 GCA_018302185.1 Candidatus Woesearchaeota archaeon | reverse complement strand
TTCTCCAATTTGCAGAATCCAAACCTTTCAAACTGTATTATCTCTCCGACCTTAACATGCTTGAGGCTCTCCTCTCCAAAGCCTGTCTTGATGCTGCCGTCTGACATCAGAACTTCAACGTCAAACAATTTCTTTTTATTCTCATCATCTGCAGGCAGCCAGTGCATTATCTTCTTGTTCATGCTCTTCTCATCGTTCTTGTACTGTTCGTATTCATGGCTGTGGTAGAGAAAAGTATTATTTAGATTTCCATCTATCTCATTATTTCCGCTCTTTTTATCGTTTGTAAAATTAGCGCAATCCATCAGCCTATATAATCCAGGAACATTTAATTCCTCAAAATCTTTTTTTGCAACATAAAATAAATCATGTGTTGAAAACTTTCTACCGCCTTTCTTGTTTTCAGGATGCAGATTTAACTCAACTTCCTGATTAGGCGCATTCTCTATCTTTATCTCGACAGGATCTTCAACAAAAAAATGCCTATGCACTACAGGATCCAAAAACTTCCTGTTCACGGATTCAACGATGCTCCAATCTAAATTTGTAGGAGAAGGTGTCAGTCCAACTTCAACTGCAAGCTCGTAAAAAGTCTCTTTCAGAAAGCCGCGTCTTTTCATGGCTTTCAATGTGACCAATCTAGGGTCATCCCATCCGGCAACTTCTTTTTTCTCGATGAGATCTCTTATCTCTCTGCCTTTTGTTGTTGTGCCATTTATCGCAAACCTTCCATACTCAACATTGATCTGATTAGAAAAGCCCAATAATTTTTTAATATAATCCTGGAGCTCAACTCTCATGCTCCCAAACTCATTGCTTCTCAGTATGTGTGTTGTATTTGATAAGCTGTCTTCAACAGCATTCTCAAAATCATACATTGGCCAGACAAAATATTTCTCGCCTAAAGAATAATGCTTCTGCCTGGAAATCCTGAACAGCACAGGGTCTCTCATAACATGATTCAATGCTTCCATGTCTCCTTTCAGTCGCAGTACACAAACTCCATCTTCATAATTGCCAGCAAGCATCTCATGCCAAGCTTCCAGATTCTCGGAAGTTTTTTTCTTTCTGCATGCACATTCTTTGCCGTTATGCCTTAACTCCTGCATGTTTTCTCTTGCGCAAAAGCAGACAAAAGCATTGCCTGATGCAACAAGCTTCTCACCAAACTCATAAAACTTGTCCATGTCTTCGCTTACCTTGAATATCCTGTCTGGCTTTATCTCCAAGTATTTTGTGACATCTTCAATCATCGCATCAACATATTCCTGCTTGCATGTCTCTGGATTTGTATCTTCAAAGCGCATGATGCATCTGCCATTATATTTCTTTGCATACATATAATTAAGAAGGAAACTTAATGCATGGCCAATGTGCGCATACTTGCTTGGCTCTGGAGGGATCCTTGTGACAAAATCTTTTATTTTGCCTTCTACTGCACCTGGAAGCTCAGGAAGTTCTCTCTTCTTTTTCTCCTTTTTTTCCAGTAATTCAGGAGCTATCTCCTGCAATTTTGCAAGCTGCTCTTCTACACTAAGCTTAGAAATCTCAGCAATATTTTTTGATTTTTTTTTGCACTTCAGCAATTTTGCTTTTGAGCGCAGCATCTTCGCTGATTAATTTTCCAATTACTGCGCCTATGTTAGGCTTTCCGTCAAACTTCACTGAGTTCTGGAGTGCGTATTTTAAGATTAGTTCATTGAGTTGTGGCATTTTATATACCTAGCTATTAGTTTATCTAATTAAATTAATTCCATATATATAAAATTATGCGATATTTGGTATTTTTTCGGTAATATTTAAAAATAACCCCTATTTCAGGCTTGAATATGAGCACGACAGAAGCCGTAAATCTGGAGACAAGAATTCTAGACATAACAAATGATGCTGAAGTTAGGGCAGCTGCAGAACTTACTATTGCAAATTGGGGGAATATCCTTAGAGGTGAGAAGAGAGGCGGTAAATCCAAAAGGATAGAATGGGTTTCAGAACATCTCCGTGAGCGTTCGAGAAAATTTGCAGAAGGCCAGATAGTAGCATACTATGAAGGTAAGTTAGTGGGAATTGTCAATACAAACAGGATAACTGCTAATTCCTGGGAGGATATACCTAAAAGCTGGAGAGATGCAGCTGGAAATTATGTTTTTAAAAATTATGATCCTGATGGAAATGTACTAATCTGTCCAAATATTAGTGTTGACAATGCATATCAAAAAAACGGAATAGCCAGCAAACTGATAATTGCTGTAAAAGATTTAGCTTCAAAAATGAATCAGGATGCAGGCCGTGAAGTAATAGAAGGGATTGTTCCTTATTCAAGATTTAGGTCATATAAATCTACCAAAGATGCCGTAAGAGAAGGTAAAGCAATGGTTGTTAAGATAGATGAAAAATATTATGTTGTAAAGAAGGAAGATGTAGCTGATGATTCACATTGGCAGGAACTTTCCAAGTATGCGATTCGAGTTAGGAGGTATGCACATCGCATTAAAGAGTTTACGCCGCAAACATATATCTTCTTCAGGAGATTTGAAGATTTACCGGTAGAGTATAAGAGGGATAGTAAACCTAGAAAACAAGGAGAAGGTGATATGCCTTATGATGATACTCCAAAATTCCATGCAAGATTAGGCGCTGTTCCTATCGGCATACGAAAACTGGTTTTTGATACACTTATTCCTGGCATTGGTTATGGTGGCAGGCCTGCAGATAGAGAATCAGGAGGGCATAATCCTATCTTATTATATGATCTTACCTCAAAGAAAACTTTGTTTAGTCGGTTAGTAAGTCATGAACATGACAATCATTTTACAAAAGCTTTGGATGGTATTGGAAGAGGAGGATTGTATAAATATCATAGAGCTGCATAAACCTGAACTTGATAATATACTAATAATCACTATAATTCTCACTTCATCTCGAACCTAGCCTTGAAATGCCTCAATGGAAGCTCTCGACCATACACTACTTTTGCTTTAGGTATCTTCTCTCTTTGCTCATAAAGTATCTTCACTGCTTCAGCAGTTGAGTCAAGGTCTTGCTTCTCATACCTTAATCTTGGGATCGCAAACCTTACAAAATTGACTTCAGGCAGAATCTCTTTACCGTTCAGCTTATCATACTGCCCAAAGGCAAAATACCCAAGTTCACATGCCCTATGGCCATATGCTGCTAACAATAATGCAGTTAATCCAATGCCGCCAAAATCCTCTGCTTTCATTAAAGTATCTGAAAAGAATCTGTTGACATCAAGATAGACAGCATGCCCTCCTATCGGCGTAAGTACAGGGATGCCTTTTTTCTTCATTATGTTTCCAAAATCAAGCACTTGGTTGATCCTGTGAGTTATGTATTCTTCTCTTGTAACTATTTTTAGACCAGCAGCTAATGTCATTATGCTTCTGCCAGACAGTCCTCCATAAGATGGATGGCCTTCTTTCACTATCTGGTAATTTGTAAGTGCATCTGGTATCTTAGGATATTTCTTTACAAACAATCCATCATTCTTCAAAAATAAGCCGCCGCCCATGTTGACCAATCCGTCTTTTTTGAAGCTTATAGTGAATCCGTCAACATAAGAAAACATCTCTCTGATGATCGCTTTTATGCTCTTGCTCTTATATCCAGGTTCATACTGCTGGATGAACCATGCATTTTCCACAAATCTGCATGCATCAAAAAATAGAGGCACATCATAGCTTTTTGATATCTTTGAAACTTCTTTTATGTTCTCCATCGAGACAGGTTGTCCCCCTCCTGTATTGTTTGTCAGCGTCAGAAATGCAACAGGTATATTTTTGTGTCTTGTCTTCAGAAGCTCCTTGAATCTCACAATATCCATGTTGCCTTTGAAATGTGAATTAGAATCTTCATCTTTCAGCTCATGAGAAAACAGATTTAATGCAGCAATCTTGTTTGCCTCAATGTTAGCATGTGTTGTGTCAAAATGGCCATTGCTTGGTATGATCAATCCTGGACCTAATTTTCCAAGCACAGAAAATAATGCATTTTCACAAGCTCTTCCCTGATGGAATATGAATGCATTCTGCAGGTTTGCAGTATGCTCATTGAAGAACTTCTCTCCAAATGTTGCTTTTATTTGTTCTTTTAGAAGAAAGTATCCTTTGTTTGAACCATAGGCTTCATCTCCAAGATGCAGCGCTGCCCATTGCTCGTTTGTCATGGTCGTAGTTCCTGAATCTGAGAGCAAGTCACAGCCAGTTATCATCTCGCTTGGAAAAAAGAATACATTAAAACCTACCTGCTCAAGCATCTTTGCGCGCTCTGCAGCAGAAAATATTGATTTAAACTCAACAGCATGGTTAAAATATGGCCTTGCTGAAGAGAAGCTTTTCTCATCTGGCAGTGCAGCAACAAGCTTTGTAAGTTTCATACGATATGTTTTAACTCAGCCATTTAAAAAATTTGCGATGGAGAAATAAGTATGTGCATAGCAGCTGCTGCCAATTTAGTTGGCATAATTCCAAATATCTATGCCAAGTTGCGACGGGCAATGGCATTTAGTTACTCATCTACTAACATAACACGCAATGCTTTTCTAGTATCACCTCTAGAAACTAAGCGTAGAGGAGGAGCAACTCTTTTTGTAATCAAAGTAAGTGCCAACTGCGGCAGCTGCATCGTATATCTTGCTATGCACTACAGAAATGAGGTAAGTTGGAAATTTTAAAATGCACCAACAGGTACTTGAGCATCGTGTTTGATTGCTGCTACAGTTGCTTTAGCACTTGAACCAGCAGCTAGATTATTATACGCTTTCCTTATCTCAGCAAGATAGGCAGCATCTCCGCCGCAGCATACGCCTAATGTTTTTATTCCATACTCTCTTCCTAATTCAACTATTCTTCTGGCAAATTCTTTTGGCTCAACATTCTCATGTTTATCCAGATGTCCTTTAGCATCATGTTTGTCGTGCACTCTTGGATCATGGTCAGAAGCGTTTAAATATAAAATCCCTATTTTATTTTTCAAGCTTTCATCAGTTATACTAACTCTTCTTAATTCACCTAATGCTTTTTTAGCGCCATCATATGATGAGCAGTTGATGCCGTAAGTAACTAATCCAGAGCCTGTGTATCTGCTAACTTCTTTGATTGCCTCAGCAAGAGTGACTTTGCCTCTAGGTCCAACAGTATTTCCATCAACATCAGTTGTGCCGATCAGATATCCGTCATTATCAACAACAAAACTTATTATGTAAGATGTTTTTGACCTTTCGCCGGCGATCGCTGCTGCGATAGGTTGCTCAACTGTTGCATTTGTCTCAAAGAAAAATGTTTTGACATATGACATTCCTAAATTATCTTTAACGCTTAGCAATGCATTTATCTGTCTTGCATGATAGTTTGCTGCTGCATCAATGTCCAATTCTCCTCCTGTTGTTTTCGGAAATTGTAATCTTGAATCCGGATCATATGGTTGATGAGTATCTCCGACAGGCGCAACGTATGAAGCTATGCTAAGAGATTTTCCTGAAGCTTGCACACTCTTTACAACAATATCAACAGCCTTTCTGTT
This sequence comes from Candidatus Woesearchaeota archaeon, assembly GCA_018302185.1. Taxonomy (GTDB): domain Archaea; phylum Nanobdellota; class Nanobdellia; order Woesearchaeales; family UBA10200; genus UBA10200. The sequence goes on along the minus strand of JAGVZX010000014.1, from coordinate 4,073 downwards.
AAACTCTTCAACATGCTGCTCTAATCCTTTCTGTTTCAATCGTTCATGGTCCAGCCCAAAGGAAGGCGTTACTGCATAATCTCTAGCTTGCAACTGTCCAACATAATCATCTGTCACTTTAGCCAGTGCATCTAGGCCTTCTTTATCTAAAAATGCACTGCTCCAGCCAGTTAAAGTATGGTTATATTTTGCAGGGTTTAATCTTTTGAGTACAGAGCCAAATGGTCCAAATAATAACTTTAATTGAGAATCAGTACCAGATACACTGCTAGTTTCTGTTCTGTCAAAAGGTATACCTGATAAACTTCCTTCTAAGCCAATCGTCGGTGTTGAAAACTCTAAGCCAGGTACCATGCTTAGATTAAGCCCTGCTTTCATTTATAAACCCTCCTGACAGGTTATTCTGCTAGAAATAAATATTCTGATAGGAATAACCTTTTGCTTCGCAAAAGCTTAACCAAACCATCGTGGTGTTTCGCTCTGCTCAACACCTCAACCCTTTATCATAAACTTTAGGTTTAAAATCTATTGTCATCATATACTTGTCAGATTTATGGTGGAATAATTTAGTTGCTTAAGCTATAATTTGATAAGTTTAGTGCGCCGTGGACGGGAAATCTGTGTTTGAAATTAACATTTCGAACCCGCAAGAGCTGGGTAAGCTCACCTGATTTTGAGTCAGGCGCAATACCAGATTATGCGACCACGGCATCGCATAAACGAAAATATTAAATATAAGCTAATCTTTATACTCTATGCTGGGTAAGCTCATCTTGTTACAAATTAGGTCTAATGCAGGGTTATGCGACCATTTCTTTCTTTTTTGTTCTCTTATATCTTATTATGCAGGGCGCCACGGCTGGGATTTTCACCCAGTTTTCAAAATCACTCTTAATCATTAAGAGCGATTTTGAAAAGAAGCTGTTAAGCTACTGAAATTTGAACCCAGAAATCATTGCTGACACCGACGTTTCAAATCAGCGGAATACCAAATTATCCTACCGTGGCATAAAGCTTAAATATAAGTTTAACTTTTCATGTCATTGACGTTTCAAATCAGTGGGTTACTTGGTTATCTTACCCATTTTCTTTCTTTTATTTTTTATCTTATCCTCTCAGAGCTATATTCTCATACACTCTCTTTAGAACCTGAGCAGCTTTTGGCAGATCTTGGATGCGCAAACAATTTGTAGAATCCCAATTACCGTCATCCTTAACATATCTGCGCTCAAATGAAATGGTATTGTAATGATTTTGGTCTCCAAACTCGTTTGTATCTGTATTCTCCCAGATAACTGCATTTATCGTGCCAGATCTTACTCTTTTGCTGAATCTGCTTTTGTGGAATAACATTGCTCTCACCCCGGATAAAAATATCTGTCTAACTCATTTAAGATGTCTATGTATTCCTGCTTTATGTCTTGTTTTGATTTTGTTTGCATTTTTATCACCTAGTATTGAACTATTTTGTTGGTATTAGTTAGTGCGCCGTGGACGGGAAATCCGTGTTTGAAATGAACATTTCGAACCCGCAAGAGCTTGGACAGCTCACCTGATCTTGAGTCAGGCGCAATACCAAATTATGCGACCACGGCATTGCACAACCGAAAATATTAAATAGTAGTCAATCCTTTTTTATTTCGCTTGGACAGCTCACCTGATCTTGAGTCAGGCGCAATATCTTTTCATAGTTTTCTTTTTTTATCCACTAAGATAGCCCTGCATAAATCCATTTTCCTCAGAAGAAATCTCATCATTCTCAACAAACTCATGGATTATCTCCTCATTGTAAATGTCTTCATCGCCGAAGCTCTCTGCGTTTTCTAAATCTATGTTCTGTGGTTCTTTCATCTTCTCACCTCTTCTTTCTAATCTATCTTATGTGTTGAATTGAAAATTTTATTTACTAAGTTAGCCTGGCCGCTGAACTGCATATCAAAGCTTCTGCTGCGCAGAGTATCTTTAGTCAGCTTTGCAAACTGCATGAAAAATAACTGCTCAATAGCTTTGTTGCTTGTGTCTACACTAAGATTACTTCCTGCTTTTTTTCTCATGATCAATTCTGTCATTTGCATTTTCTCACCTTCTTGTTTTTTGTAATTATTTTGTGCTTAAGGGATAGCGCGCCACGGCTGGGAGTTTCACCCAGAAGCGTCTAGCATCTGTGTTTTGAACCCAGAAGCCATTGCTGGCAGTGGGATATCAAGCCACCGACATACCAGATTAGCCGACCGTGGCATAAGCTTTATATATTAGCTAAGCTTTATGGTTAAATGGATATCAAGCCATTACATACAGATTAGCCGATTGTTTTTTCTTTCATTTTTTGATTTTCTTCTCATTATTTTGTAATTGTTTAGTGCGCCGTGGACGGGAAATCCGTGTTTGAAATGAACATTTCGAACCCGCAAGAGCTTCGGATGGCTCACTCGATTCTAAATCGAGCGCACTACCTGGTTATGCGACCACGGCATTGCACAAACAAAAAGCTTAAATAGGTGTAATACTAATTATGCATTACTCGGATGGTTCACTTGATTCTAAATCGAGTGCATTATTTTTTTGATTTTTTCTTTCATTTTTTGATTTTATTTTTAAAACCATAACTATTGAACAGGTATCTGCCTTTATAAATTCTGACCAAGAATGTCCAGTGTCCAGTGCAACCCTGCATTTACGTTAGAAGCCTGCTTTAAAACATGTTATAACTAAGAATTAGCTTGTCCAGTGCAAACACATAATCGTTTATCAGATCTGATAGAGAATTGTGGTAAATAATTATGCAAATTAAACTAAACTAGTGCCTAATTACGCATCAAACTGCTGCAGGCAGTCTTTTCCGCAGAACCATAACCTGTTTTTATTTATCTCTTTAGAGACCAATGAGTCTTTTGAATCAGTCAATGTTTTGCCGCAGTTGGAGCAATCGCCTAATTCACTTTCATCTTCTTCGCCTTCCATGAACTCTTCTTCCTCTGGTGTTATCTCATCTCCTTCAAGCTGCTCTTCTCTCTCCTCTTTTTTATATATATCTTCATCTGCAGATTCTTGAGTGATGTCATTTTTTCTTAATTCATCTGGAACAACTTCTGATAAGACTGCTTCCTTTTCTATCTGCTTAAGAACTTCATCATTCGTATCGATGTTAGTATTATCCTGTTGTTGTGCCATGATGTCTTTAAAGTATTCGAGTTCTTTTTAAAGCTTTTGTTTTTTTGAAAATTTATTTTAATCACATCAGCTTAAAGAAAGATAAAATATCAACCGATTCAATTTTGGAAAATTCCACCGCAACATTTTTATACTTGCTTAGCATTATAATTACCGAGATAAAAAACATTAAAGATCGCCAAATATGCAACTTACATCAATGCTATATGCTGGCTGTTGCAGGGGGAGAGAACATGCCACCAAAGAACTGTCCTTTATGCGAGATTCAAGTAACTGATGTAGATGAATATTGCCCAGAATGCGGCGCAAATGTCAACACAGAGGAACAAGAAAACTAGGTTTATCTTTTAACTGGAGAGGATGATTACTATGGCAATGTCTAAATTAAGCAATACTTTTGGCATGAGGGTATTTACTGACGAAGGCGATTATTTTGGTGAAGTGGAAGACGCAGTAGTCTCTGCCAGCAAGATAGTCTCCTGGAAAGTCCAGTCAGGCTCTAACTCAATCCTGCAAAAATTAGTCAAGAATGCCAAAGGAGTGATTGTTCCTCATCAGCTTGTCAAGTCAATTGGAGATATAATGATCATCTCAAATGCTGCGCTGCCTAAAAGCAACTAATCTTAATGATTAGGGGTTATTTTTTATTCTTATCATCTTTCGAGTCGCCTTAATCTTACAGATTAAACTGGCGGCTGCCTGCGAGCACTTGCTTAGAATCTCGAAGAGTTGCTCCTCCTCTACGATTAGGGAATTAGCTGTGTTAGTAGGTAAATTATCTGAAGTGTCACTAGTTTAGCCAATAGTTGGCATTGCCCGTCGCAACTTAGTTTAGCTATTATTATTTATGCTCGCAAAAATTGGCAGCCGCCACTTTTTAGGCGACTCGCGAGTTATCATAT